>JBKHJS010000254.1:0-2530 GCA_046537995.1 Desulfobacterales bacterium | reverse complement strand
ACTGCCTGTTCCTGATTAAAACATTTGTATAAAACAAACGTTTGAATGTCAAGAAAAAATTCCACCTACCCCCGGCCTAAATCCTTGCCTGCCATGGCAATTATTTTTTTGTTTGCACCATGAACGGCTGTTGGCATACAATCGCCTCCAAAGGTTTACCAACGAGGAGAAAGGACACGGATGCGTTTTTACAAATATCACGGACTCGGAAATGACTATATCGTGCTGGACCCGCTGGAATTCGGCGACAGCCTCGAAGCCGGACAAATCCGGCGAATCTGCCACCGCCACTGCGGCATCGGATCGGACGGCATCCTGTTCGGCCCGTTTGCCCACGAAAGCGGCGCCCTGGCGGTCCGCATTTTCAATCCGGATGGCAGCGAGGCGGAAAAAAGCGGCAACGGCCTGCGCATTTTCGCCCGCTACCTCTATGATCGGCAAAGGGTCACGCAAGCCCCCTTTGAGATCGCCACATCCGGCGGCCCTGTCACGGCCAGGGTCAGTGACAGCGGACTTACGGTATCCGTGGACATGGGGACGGTTTGTTTTGACAGCCGGAAAATCCCGGTCACCGGAGCCGATCGGGAAGTCATCAACGAATTTCTGGAAGCAGGTGAACAAAAGCTTCAGTTTTGTGCCGCCACCATCGGCAACCCTCACTGCGTCATTGTTCAGGATGAAATCTCACCCGAGCAGACCCGCCGGCTGGGGCCGTTTATCGAGACCCATGCCCTGTTTCCCAACCGCACCAACGTGCAGTTCGCAAGAATCCTTGACCGCACCAGCATCGCAGTTGAGATCTGGGAACGCGGCGCAGGCTATACCCTTGCCTCCGGCAGCAGCGCATCGGCCACGGCAGCCGTGGCGCGCCGTCTCGGCCTGTGCGATGCGGAGGTCACGGTTCACATGCCGGGCGGCAATCTCGATATCCGGATCCATGAAGACTACTCCATTTCAATGACCGGTCCCGTCACCCGCATTGCCGGCGGACACATGCATCCCGAGCTGTTTGCCCAGCCGGCGCTCGACGCCGCGATGTAGGACGCTCTGCAAACCAAGAGGCCGCTTTTATGAGCAAGGAGTTTTTCACTGTAACCCCGGTCCGGGAAGTATTTGAACGGATTGCCGAATTTCCCCGAATCGGCTCCGAGACCGTATCCCTAGCACAAGCCGGCACCCGGGTGCTGGCCGAAAATATCATCGCTGACATCGACGTACCCGGTTTTGCCCGCGCCACCATGGACGGCTACGCGGTGCGGGCGAGTGCCACATTTGGCGCCTCCGAGTTCAATCCCGCATATCTGACCATCTGCGGCAAGGTGGACATGGGCGACATACCGGCGTTGAATATCGGACATGCCCAGTGCGTCCGGATTGCAACAGGCGGCATGCTTCCGCCCGGCGCTGACGCAGTGGTGATGATTGAACAAACCTCTGAAATCGATGAAACCACCCTTGAAGTGTATAAAGCCGTGGCGCCCGGCACCAACACTGTGGCCGCAGATGAGGACTTTGCCAAAAACCGGGAGGTTTTGTCTGCGGGCACACCCATCCGGCCCCAGGAAATGGGGCTGCTGGCCGCCCTCGGCAGAAACAAGATCCGGGTATACCAAAAGCCGGTCATCGGCATCATATCCACAGGCGATGAACTCGTGGCGGTGGATCAGGTTCCGCCGCCGGGCCGGATCCGGGATGTCAACACGTACACGCTTTCAGCAATGGCGGCCAATGCCGGCGGCCTTCCCCGGACCTACGGCATTGTTGCAGACCAGTACGAGCACCTGCTGGATGTCTGCCGCCGCGCCCTGGCCGAAACCGACATGGTCCTGATTTCCGGGGGCAGTTCCGTGGGCACCCGGGACCTGACAATGGAGGTGATCGAAGCCCTGCCCGAATCACAGATCATGCTCCACGGCATTCCGGTGCGCCCCGGAAAACCCACCATCCTGGCCAAATCCGGAGATAAGGCATTATGGGGCCTTCCCGGACAAATCACATCCGCCATGGTGGTTTTTGACCGGATTGTGGCGCCGTTTGTTCGACATATCGGCGGGAATGCATTATTTTTGCGGCAAAATTTGCGGGTTTCCGCGGTTCTGACCCGCAACCTGCCGTCTGTCCAGGGCCGGACGGATTACATCCGCACCCGGATCGCGGAAAAAAACGGGCAATATTATGCAGAACCGATTCTCGGCCCCTCGGGCCTGATCCGCACCATGGTGGAAGCCGACGGTCTGATCGAGATCGACACGAACACCGAGGGGCTGGAACAGGGCGAAACCGTATCGGTGATTCCACTGAGGTAACCCAGGTAAACCTGAAAATCCGAAATTCGAATATCGAAGCACGAAACAATGACAAAAACCCGAATGTGCAAAAAACAAAAACCCGGAGACGACAACAGTTTTGTTTTTATCTTTGCCTATAAAATAATATGAAAATAAAAAGTTCAAAAATTTGAAACACTCAGTTTGGTTTTGGTAATTCATAATTCGAATTTGTTTCGAGTTTCGAATTTCGTGCTTCGAAT
>JBKHJS010000253.1:0-2532 GCA_046537995.1 Desulfobacterales bacterium | reverse complement strand
GCATAATTTCCGGCAAAGCCGTCCGGCGTTTCCTCAGCCTCGATACTGCCGGCAACGTTGAGGGTGCCTTTGTCAATATTCATGCCAAAATCTGCTGCATACGGATCTGCGGTATCCAGGCCGAGGTCTGTCACCTTGAAATCCAGTTCCGCCATAAGCGGGGTCAACTGAACGCGGCCCCGGGCATAAAATGCTCCTTTTTCTGCCAGCGATGATACGGACCAGTAGCTCGGGCTGTCTTTCTGCAGGGTGAAATCGTACAAGCGGACGTTTGTCCGCCGGATTTTGAAGGACACGGGATCTTCCGGTACAAGATCGGAGTAGGCCAGGGTGTAATCGCTGACGCTGATGAAATCCAGCCGGACCTGCCAGGGCTCGGCCTCCGGCGCAGTGGCCTTTTTTCCGGAAGGCTTCGGGTTTTTTTCTTCAGGGGTATCGCCATCGTCGCCGGCTGCCGGAGTCCCGGCCGTGATCCGGCTGAAATTCATCCCGCCCTCAGCGGTTCGCTCTGCCAGAATGGTTCCGCCGCTGGTGGATATGCTTTTTGCGGAAACCGATTTGTCCGCCAGGTCCGCCTGAACCCCCGAAAGCGTGAATACCGGGATGTCAAAAGCCGCGTTGCCGGTCTGCGGGTCAACAACGGAAAGGGAGCGCACGCGGATCTGTCCATTGGAGACCAGGTTGCCGGTTTCTTCTGAAGATGCCTGCTGCGGCCAGCTCACGTCTGCGGACACATCCACCCGGCCGTTTTTGACCGAAAGGCCGGTATGGGCCTGGTAAAAGGGCGCATATTTTTTAACATCCGCGTTTTCCAGGGCGATGCGGGCATCTGCGGCAACAGGAAAAAGCCCGAATTCGCCGCTGCAGTCAATTTTCTCCCCGGCCCGGGTTTTGACGGCAAGCTCGAATGCCGCCGGCCTGTCGGTTTTGCTGCCAAGCCGGTCCACATCCAGGAAAACCGCGTCTGCATGCGTCTGAAACCCGTTGCTTTCATCCCGGAAACGAATCTGCCCGTCGCGGATGCGAAATTTTTCAACAAAAAAATAGACCGGGCTGCCGGCCGGGTCCTCGGGTTTTTGCGCGCTCTGTTCAGAATCGGACTTCTGCTTTTTAACAAGCAGGTCCGCAAGGTTGAAATCGCCGTTTTCATATCGCACCAGGTCGATTTCCGGGGCCTGGATCGAAACGGACCGGAGCACCGGCCCCTTTTTGAAAACAGAGCTCAGTTCAACATTGGCTGAAACCCGGTCTGCAGAGACCACGGACTGTCCGGATTTTTCGGTCACATCGAGCCCGTGGATTGATGCGCTGAAAAAAAAGGGGTTAAAATCGATATCCCGGACCGTGACCTGCCCGTTGATTGCAGAAGCGGCAATTTCCGGCAGCTTTTTTTCCGCCACCAGGGGCACAGCGATAAACCCGGCAATCGCGTAGATCAGCAGAATTCCGGCAAGACAATAAAAAATCCATTTGCTGCGATAATATGAAGTGTGTTTTGTTTGCATATTTTAAATCATAAAAGTTTTCACCAATTCTGCAAGTGGCCGGAGTGAATAAAAAAGCCCCCGCCCGCAAGGGACGGAGGCTTTTTTGGGGGAGGGGGAAAGAAGAAGTATCAGTCCTGTTCGGATTCCACCACGGCCTGGGCGGCTGCCAGCCGCGCAATGGGCAGGCGGTACGGAGAGCAGGAAACATAGTCAAAACCCGTCTTGTGGCAAAACTTGACAGATTCCGCATCCCCGCCGTGCTCGCCGCAGATGCCCACCTTGAGATCCGGCCGGGTGGTGCGTCCCTTTTTGACAGAATCCTCGATCATCGGGGCCACACCTTCCATGTCCAGGGTCTGGAACGGGTCTTTGGGCAGTATGCTGCGGTCCAGGTAGTCAGTCATGAACCCGACAATATCATCCCTTGAAAACCCGAACGTCATCTGGGTAAGGTCATTGGTGCCGTAGGAGAAAAACTCGGCGGTTTGGGCCATCTGGTCGGAAAGCACCGCAGCGCGGGGGATTTCTATCATGGTGCCGAAATCGTATTCGATTTCCTTAATCCCCAACTTTTCAATTACTTCAGCGTAAACCCGGTCTGCTATTTCCTTCATAACGTCAAGCTCCTTGACATCGCAGGTCACGGGGATCATTATCTCGGGCTTCGGTTTTTTGCCTGCCTTGATCAGTTCCGCGGCCCCTTCCAGGATAGCTCTGATCTGCGCCTCGGCCACCTCGGGATAGGTGATGCCCACGCGAACGCCCCTGTGGCCCATCATGGGGTTTGACTCACGCAGGGCGGAACTGCGCTTGTTAACAGTTTCAACGTCGATATTCAAAGCCTCTGCAAGCCGCTTCTGGTTTTCCTCGCTTCTGGGCACAAACTCGTGCAGCGGCGGATCAAGCAGACGGATGGTAACCGGATAGCCGTCTAAGATATCCAGGGTTTCCTTTATGTCGTCTTTCACATGGGGAAACAGCTCGTCAAGTGCTGCCCTGCGCTCTTTCTCGTTTACGCTCAAAATCATCTTGCGAAGCAGAAACA
>JBKHJS010000008.1:0-38947 GCA_046537995.1 Desulfobacterales bacterium | reverse complement strand
AGCCTCTGCCTGAAATCAAAATCATATCCGATTTTGGATCTGTCTACAAACGATTCCAAGTAAAAGAAGTAGTCACCCATAACCGCCGGCAGGACGAAGCGATCAGGGAAACAATGATGGGGCAATAAAACAATGATGTGCCGGTAGCGGTTCCGTACTGCGGCGTTTTATTCCGGGCCTGGCTTGGTAAAACGTCCTGCCAGGATTTGCGGAGTGCTCCACTGGGTGACGGATTGGACGGAATAAGGGCTGCCGGTAATTATGGCGCGGGCCGCCAGCTTGGCGCTTTCAATGGCCGGGCCGATGCCCTCGCCCATGTCCCGGGTGGCAAGCCCCGCGGCATCGCCGAGGATGAACGCGTTTTCGCGGCAGACCGCATCTGATCGGCCCCGCAGGTAGTAAATATGCCCCTTTGGCGCAAGCCGGCGGGTCTCAATCAGGTCCTTTTGCGCGAGCTTGCCGGCAAAGCGGCGCCAGTGGGTGTTGATGGTCTCGCCCCGTTTTTTCAAAGACGCCAGCTTGCCGCCGATGCCCACGTTTAGATAACCGTTTTGCTTGGGCACGTACCAGGCGTATCCCGGAAGGCCGCGGTCGAAAAACCACAGGCGGCATTGGGGATCCTGCCATTGCCAGGCAAATTCCTTTTCGGCCGTGGCAATGCAGCCTTCGGGATCCCGGGGGTGGATCCCGGAAAACAGCGCCCTGTAAACCGGGCAGTGCGTGCCGCCCGCGCCCACCAGGTAGGTGCACTGGTATGCATCGTCGATAATGTACTTGCCGCCGGCCCTGCGGATATTTCTGACCCGGTGGCGGTCTACGGGCACCCCGGCTCGTTTTAGCAGGAAATCATCGAATTCAAATCGCCGGATGGAATACTGGTGCGTGGGCACGGGCACGGGCACGCCCTTGATGTAAAACACAATCCGCCGGTAGGTCAGCAGTCGGTGGGGGTAATCGGCCGGATCGAGTTCGAGGTCTGCCAGCACCCGGGGCGTGATCCAGCCGGCGCAAAGCTTGGTACGCGGAAATTTTTCCTTGTCCAGGATCAGCACATCCGTGCCATGCCTTGAAAGTTCCCGGGCGCAGGTGGCGCCGGCCGGCCCGCCGCCCACGATAATGACGGTTGCCGTTTTCATGGGAGATTCAGGTAAGCCTGCAGTCGGGCTGGGCCCGTCCCGGTTTGGTCATCACGATCTGCCACAGCTGGATCGACCTGGAGCGGAAGGCCCCGGCCGAGCTGAGCAGGTAGAACTTCCACATCCGGTAGAACCGTTCGCCGTAGCTTTCCCGGTACTTGGGCCAGGATTTTTCAAAGTTGTCGTTCCAGACCATCAGGGTCTTGTCGTAATCCGGGCCAAAGTTGTGCCAGTCTTCCATGACAAATATGCCTTCCATGGCCGCGCCGAGCTGGGAGATAGAAGGCAGCATGCTGTTGGGGAAAATATAGGTGGTGGTCCAGGGATTGCCGATGGTGATGCTCACGTTGCCGCCGATCGTGTGGATCAGGGCGATGCCGTCGTCTTTCAGGCACCGGTCCGCGACCTCCATGTAGGTGCGGTGGTTTTTGTAGCCCACGTGCTCCATGATGCCGATGGACACCACCCGATCGTACTTGCCCGTGGCGTTTCTGTAGTCGTCCAGGTAGATATTGACCGGCAGCCCTTCGCACATCTGGTTGGCCAGATCCACCTGTTCCTGGGAAACGGTCACGCCGGTGACTTCTGCGCCGTATTTCTCCGCTGCATACTTGGCAAAGCATCCCCAGCCGCAGCCCAGATCCAGCACCTTCATGCCGGGTTCAAGCTCGATTTTCCGGCATATCAGATCCAGCTTGGCCTCCTGGGCCTCGTCCAGATCGCAGGCACCGCCGCCCCAGTACCCGCAGGTGTATGCCATGCGGGAATCGAGCATATCGCGATACAGATCGTTGCCGACATCATAGTGCTGCTCGCCTACCTTGTAGGCCCGCTGGTTTTTCTGAAGATTGAGCAGCTTGGCCTTGAGCAGGTGAAGCGTGGCCTTCCAGTTGTCCTTGAAGTACTGCTGCAGATCGGCCCGAAACACCCGGTCGAAAAACTGGTCCAGCGCCGGGCAGTCCCACCAGCCGTCCATGTAGGATTCGCCCACGCCCAGTTCGCCGTCGCGCACGACCCGCTCGTAGAGGTCCTCGTTGTGGACCTGGATGTCATATGGCTTGTCCCCGTTGATTGTGATTCCGGCGTGGTTCAGGGCGTCTTCCACAATCTGCCTGGATTTGTTTGTTTTCGCGTGCGCGTCTTTGGATTGGGGTCTTTGGTTGTCCAGTAAGATAAGCACCTCCGTTTCGTATACCGGTTCCAATATTGTCAATAATTTTCCAGAGAAAGCATTAGGTTAAATATAATCCGACCGCACGTCAAGGAGAATTTGCCCGGCCGTAGCGGCAGAGCAGATCGTGGACGGCGTTTGCGCCGAATTCCACGGCATCGCCGGGCACGCGCTCATCCGCGTTTTTGGCAAGGATTTGTGTCGGAGTGCCCGAATTTTTCAGCAGACGTCGGATGTATTCCATGCAGGGTCCCTCGTTGCCGGGGGAATTGGTCGTATCAAAGCAGATCAGGTCCTGCAGAATGTCGACCGGGTTGTTTGCCGGGAAATAAGCCTCTGTATCCTTCATTTCCGCGGGCCTTTCGGAAGCTGGAATTCCGCGATCACCGGCAGGTGATCCGAGATTGACCACGTATCTGCCTGCCGGACCTTGCGGGAGACGACCTTGATGTCGTCTGCGTAAAAGATATAGTCAATGGTCTTGTCTGGCTGGTCTATGGCCGGGTCGTTGGGAAAATGGGTGTACCAGGGCGCCGGGTTTTCGCTGTTGAGCGCTTCTAAGCCGGGCACGGCCCGGTAGGCGTTAAACAGGGGCTTGATCTCGGTCTGCGGGCGGTATGCCTGTTTTGCCTTTTGCGGCAGGCGCCCGTAGGCCTTGCCCGGGGGCAGCAGATTAAAGTCGCCCCCGGCAATCCAGAAAATATTTTCTGCAGACAGGCTGTCGAGGAGATTTTTGACTTCTGCCACCTGTTTTTCCATGGTGTCGGTGCCCTGGGCGAATGCTGACAGGTGGGTGTTGAGCGCCGCAAAAGCCCGGCCGTCGGCAACCGGCAGCCGGACTTCGAGTACGGCGCGCTTGAGGTTGTACTGCCTGCGCAGCGGTCCTTCCGGGATCAGGGGGAGCTGATGACGCGTGGCTTGCGAGATGCGGTACTTGGACAGGGTAACCAGCCGCATGCCGACCGGTCCGAAAATCGCCGGATGCGGCACAAAATCGGCCTTCCAATACCAGGCCGAAGTGCGGCAGCGGTATTTGTCAGGCAGAAGGGCGAGCAGGTCGTGGACCTGGTTTCGGTAGCCCGTGCGCTTTGCTCCGGTATCGACTTCCTGGAGCAAAACGATATCCGGATCCTCGGCAATGATGATATCTGCAACCGATTCAAGGGTCTGCTGTATCGAATCAGCCGACGGGCGCTTGTCCCTGCCGCCTTCATAAAAGAAATAATACCCTTTGCCCGCCATGTACTGGACGTTCCAGGAAAGCACCTTTATCTGCTGGCCCGGCTGCAGCGTCGGTGCCGGGCCGGTACAACGGACCTTCTCCTTTTGGAGCCTTGCGGGATGAAAGGTGATCAGCCAGGTCCACGCAAAAAAAATTCCGTAGGCCAGAGCGCAGGCCAGCAGAAAATACAGCGCGGATTTGAGCACGATTTTCATCATAACCGATTATATATCAGATCCGGAAGCTTATAAAAAGAAATACATTTGATTGTTTATTTTCCGGCTGTTTTCAAGAAAATCGGCATTACGGCGCCAATGCAGATCAGCAGCCCCACCAGCATGATGCCCGCGGCAAATGATCCGGCATCTCCGGCCGCGCCGATAATCGTGGGGGCGATGCCGCCGCCGTATACAAACGCGATCGGGATGGTTAGCGATACGGCCACGTTACGGTGCGCGGGCGGGGCAATGGCAGACAGTACCGTGAATCCGGCCGGAAAGTATCCGGTGGAAAGGGTTGCCTGCAGGATAACCAGGCCGGTGGCGATTGCCGGGTTGTTGCATGCGCCCAGCAGGATCGTGGTGAAACCGGTCAGGCCCAGCATCACGGCGATGGTCCGCCGGGGTCCGAAGCGGTCCGCGGCCCAGCCGGCAATCAGGGCCATGCCCAATCCCGGCAGCCGGGAAAAGCCCACCAGGGAGTTTGCAAAGCTGCGCGGAATTTCGACTTCATTTACCAGGTAGAGCGGCAGCATGGTGTAAACCCCCATTGTGCTGGAAATGGCCAGGGCAAAAAGCAGCACCATGATCCAGAAGGCCCGGTTGTATGCAAGGGCCCTGATGGCTTCCCCGCCCGGCGGTTTTCCGGGAAAGTCGCCGCCCCTGGCGAGCACGGCAAAAAGCAGGCCGGTCAAAATGGAGATGATCCCGACAACTGCCGGCATGGTGCGCCAGGCAAAATGAAGCAGAAAGATCTCCGCGATAACGGGTGCGGCCACAAACGCCAGGTTGGGGGCAAGTTCGTGGATGGACACCGCCTTGCCCCAGTTACGGGAGTCCACCATGCTTGTCAGCGTGGTAATTCCCGAGGGCAGGTAGATGCCCGCGGCCATGCCCAGCAGGAAGATCGCGCTTCTGATCTGCCAGAGCTCGGATGAAAGGGCGATCAGCAAGAGCCCGGCGCCCGCCCCGCATGCCGACAACACGATGGTGCGCCGGTGGCGGATGCGCGCGGAGATAAAGCCCGAGCCGCCAAGGGCGATAAAATAGCCAACAGACATGACCAGAAACAGGGAACCGGCCTGGGCGTGCCTGAGACCCAATTCCGTTTCGATGCTCGGCATCAGGGGTGAGAACATGACCCGGGCAATGAATGTCAGAAAAAATATCAGGGTCACAAACAGAATCGGCACCAGCGGATCCGGCCGGTAAAACGGGGGCGGAGCGGATTGTTCGGGGCGATGTTGTTCCATAGCGTTTCCATACCAGATTTGTCTTGGGATATCTATGGTCTGTATGGCTGAAAGACTAGCGACACCACCCTCCAGCCTGAAAACAATCACGGAATTTCGGCTGTTTCCTGTGGTTTTGAAGTTCGCGGTGCTCTGCAAAAAAAGAATCGGGCTTCAAGGGTTTTCGCAGGGGCGGGCCGGCGGGAATAATTTGTTCGAATGCTGACCGCTTGCGCGCTCAATGCATCTCACAAATCATCCCCGCCGTCCGCCCCTGTCCAGACCCCTCGACAGCCCCCCATCTATTGCCGGAATACTTCAAAGCCCCCGGTGTAGGGGCGAACCTGTGTGTTCGCCCGGATATTCGATTGTAAATGTCTGTGGAACCCGACACGGTTCTCCCGTGCAGCGACATGCGGTTGCCCCGGCAAGCAAAGCACGCGGCTCGGCGTTGAAGATTATGGTTTTTCCAGTGGTTTTCAAATCCGCTGCGCCCTGCAAAAAAGAAACTCGACTCTTCCCGGGTTTTCGCAGGGTCGGGCCGGCGGGGAAGTTTGCGCATATGCTGTCCGCTGTCACGCCCAATGCATCTGCGCAAACCACCCCACCGTCCCGACCTGTCCAACCTTCCCGACAATTTCGCCCATTGTTCCCGGGCAAGCCCCCCACGCAAAGAGATAAACCAAAGTGCGAAATTCAAATATCAATATTCCTGTTTCGAATTTCGAATTTATTCCCGTATGGATTTGTTCTTGCGAATTTGCGGGTTTGCCGGTAAAAATAGCGGGAAATGTGCCAGTTCTTGAGATGATACGGACATAGGCAAAAAGGGGGTACGGGGTGCACAAAAAGGCGATTCCTGCCGGGTCTTTCGTTTTTTTCCTGGTCTTTTTGGCGTTTGCGCTGCCGGTGCTGATTTCCGGATGCGCGGTGCTCGACTACAAGCTGCAGGATACCGTGCATCCGGATTCCGGCGCTGTTAGCCTTTCCGGCCTGAAGGCGGATGCATCCGTCCGGCGCGATGATCTGGGCATTCCCGTAGTCGAGGCCCAGAACATGCACGATCTAATTTATGCCGCAGGCTACGTGATGGCCGCAGACCGGCTTTCCCAGATGGTGTCCTACGCCCTTATAGGCCAGGGGCGGCTTTCCGAGATGACCGGCGGGATGGGGCTTGATATTGATTTGTTGGTCCGGACCCTCGGCCTGCCCCGGGCGGCCCGGCAGCAGTACGAGCAGCTCGACCCGGAGCAGCGCCGGATGCTGCAGCATTTTGCCGACGGGGTCAATGCATACATGGAGACCCACCAGGAAAAACTGCCGGTGGATTTTGCGGTTACCGGCTACACCCCGGAGGCCTGGGAACCGATTGACTCCATTTATATCTTCCATGTGCTCAACCTGGGCCTTTCGTTTAACCTGCGCGAAGAGATCGCTTTTTTGAATCTTGCCGCCACGCTCGGCCCGGAAAAAGCGGCCTGGCTTTTTCCGGTACACCCGGACGAGCCCCTGCCGTTTGATAAAGCAAAAGTTCTCCGGCGGGCAAGACTTTCCGATTCCGGCATCGGAGAAAAGGTCCGTGCACTGGCGGATGTCACCGGCCGGATGGAGCGGGTTTTAATGCCGCTGGGCACTCCGGCTTCCAACAACTGGGCCGTGGCCCCGGACCGGACGGCAAAAGGCGCCAGTATCGTGGCAAATGACACCCACCTGCCGCTTTCCCATCCGCCCATCTGGATGCTTATGCAGCTCAAAACTCCGGATTTCCATGCGGCCGGCGTGGCCATGCCCGGCATCCCGGTTATCGTAGCCGGTTACAACGGCCATGTCGCCTGGGGAATGACCATGGTCATGGGCGACAGCCAGGATGTTTTTCTGGAACGCATCAAAAAAATCAACGGCAGGGACCACTACCTGTATCAGGGTGACTGGCACCCGGTAAAAACGCGCAGGGAAACCCTCCGCGTAAAAGGCGGAGATCCGGTTGAAAAAACCATCCGCTCCACCCGCCACGGGCCCCTGTTGAATTCCGCCCTGTCCGCAGAACCCGCAAACTCGTCCATGCCGCCGGAGGCCAGAAGCGATTTCGGCCTTGCATTGCGCAACGCCTTAAACGAGGGGGCGTTTTCTTTTGACGGGATGTATGACCTGCTTTTTGCGACCAGCATGCAGGAGGCCGGGGATGCGATCCGCAGGTTCCGCCTCATGAATCTGAATTTTGTATACGGCACCGCCGAACACATCGGCTGGCAGGTTTCCGGGCGCTATCCGGTTCGCAAAAACGGGCGCGGCCATCTTCCGTCTCCGGGGTGGACCGGAGACTACGACTGGGAGGGTTTTTTGCCGCCTGAAAAGCATCCCCATGTCCGGGACCCGGAGTGCGGATACGTGTATACCGCCAACAACCGCACGATTCCGCCGGACCAGGGGCCTCAGCTGGGATCCTCCTGGTATGCCCCGGAGCGTGCCGAGCGCATCGACCAGATGCTGGGGGCCCGCAAGGCATATGACTGGCAGGATGCCGTGGATATGCAGAACGACCGTCATGACCTGCTGGTGGAGAAAATGCACAGCGCCTGTTGGATTCTCCGCTGGCTTCAGAAATTCAGCAGGCCATTGACGGGTGGGAGGATACCGCGCGGGCGGATCGGGCCCGGCAGGCGCTTGCGATTTTCCGGAACTTTGACGGCGATATGACTGCGGATTCAACGGGTGCGGCCCTGACCGGCATTTTTCATCATGTGCTCACGCGCAACCTGTTTTTCGATGAACTGGGACCGGAAAGCAGCGCGGCCTGGGATAGCTTCCGGGTGCTTTGTATCGGAATTTACGGCCCGGAGCAGGACCACCTGCTGGCAAGGCCCATGAGCCCGTTCTGGGACAATGTGCAGACCCCGGAAAAAATAGAGACCAAGTCCGAGATCATCGCCGCCACCCTTGCCGATGCCGTGTCTTATGCCCGGCACCGCATGGGGGATGATCCGGATCAATGGCAATGGGGAGAGATCCATACCTATACCTGGGAAACCGAGGTGTCGAAGATGCGCGATCGTCTGCCCCTGTTTAAGCGCTTCGGGGCATGGCTGATGGCCGGTTACACCGACCGCGGCCCGTATCCCGCAGGCGGGGGATTTAACACGCTCAACGTGGCCGGATATCACAAGGGATATGATTTCGATGTCTGGATGATTCCGGCCATGCGCATGGTGGTGGATTTCGGCAGAGACGAGCCGCTGTTTCTGGTCAACAGCGGCGGACAGTCCGGCAATCCGGCCAGTGCCCATTATGACGACGGCATCCCGGTATGGCTGGAAGGCGGCAACCGGCAGATGAGCTACCAGCCGGAAAATTTGAAAAAGCAGTATGACCGGGTGTTTACCCTGAACGCACCGGATAAGTGACCGGAAGGATATAAACATTTACATGAATCCGGCGGGAAATTCTCGAATGCTTATTGATGCGGCCGCAGAGCGGCTGGATGCGCAGAGCGTGCGGATCTGCTGGGAAAGCGCATATGATGTGGAAGTGGCCGTGTATGCGGGAAAAACGCCGGATCGCGTGGATCTGCGGGAGCCGGTGGCTTTATCAGACCACGGGTGCGTGGAGGTGGCCGGGCTTGACCCGCTGGTACGCTATTATTTTGTCCTGGAAGCGGGCGGGGAGCGGCTCATGACCGCGGAACGCCGGGTATGCATGGAAGGTACGGTCAATTTCCGCGATCTGGGGGGCTATGAAACTAAAGACGGTCGCCGGGTCCGGTGGGGGCGGGCATTCCGCTCGGACGGGTTGGCCCGCTTATCTGATCGGGATCTGGATCAATTCAGGCAAATGGATATCCGGTGGGTCTATGATCTGCGGACCCACTCGGAAATGGCCGGGGCGCCGGACCGGCTGCCAGGGGACGGATCCGCGGCTCATATTCACCTGCCGGTCAATCACGGCCGGTTTGATTTTGCAGAAGCCATGCAGCGGCTGAAAAAGGGGGATACCAGTTGGCTGACCCCGGATTTCATGGTTAACGGATATATCCGCAACCTGGAGGATTTTTCCGCGTGCTGGGCAGAGATTTTCCGGGCCCTGGCTGCACCGCAGAAAGGCCCGATCCTGTTTCACTGCACCGGCGGAAAGGATCGGACCGGCACGTGTGCGGCTTTGATACTGCTGGCACTGGGTGTGCCAGAGGAGACGGTGATTGATGATCACCAGCTTTCCAATATCTACATCGCCAATCTGCTGCCGCGGCTCTATCGGATGATGGAGCGGGAAGGCGTTGATCCCAACGCGATCTTTCCATACCTTACCGCCCCGCGGGAGTGCATTGTAGCGGTGGTGGATTATATCACGGAAAACTATGGCACGGTCACGGACTATCTGATCAAAAAGGCGGGACTGTCAGCCGTTGACCTCTCGGGCCTGCAGCAGAACCTGCTTGTCTAAAATGTGCTATTTCAGGTTTACTCCACCTGGCGGACCTGGATATCGTCGATCCACAGTGTTCCTTGGGTAACGGTCACGTCAATATGGATCCGGTTGCTTTTTACGGGTGCTTCCGGTGCCTGAATTGTCACTTGCGTCCAGCCGGAATTGCCTTTTAACCGGGACATCAAGTCAGCCACGCTTCCGGGCCGGGCCCTTTCGGGGGCATAATTGAGACGGATGGCAGGGGCCTCGTGAAACCGGTTGTAGTCCAGGTTTTCGGCTTTTACCCAGAAAGTGGCTTCGTAGACATTGCCGGGGACGACGGTTCCTGTGGCGGCTTCGTCTATGTACAGCACGGCCCGGCCGCCGGGCGGGTCCACGGAGATTCGATACGCGTAGTCCCCGCTGTGTTTTTCTGTTGCATCAAAGGCGGTCTCCACCCGGGATTTTCTGGATACATTGAGTTTCCAGCCTTCAGGTAGGGTCTCCGATGCTTTGGCTTCAAAACCGCCGTTTTCGATCAGGTTTTCACAAGATGCCTTAGCAGGGAAAACCGCCATGAAGGCTCCTGTTAGGGCCAATGCAGCCTTGATGCACTTTTTCATGCGAGCCCTCTTTACTTTCCGCAATGTTTTTGGCATATATTTTCGTGATTCGATTACGTGTTCAGTTTTATTTTACATTTTGCGAGCCATAAAAGCAAGAGGAAAACCGATCCGATCCTTTGTTCAGAGAATTTCAGGCAGAGGGTGCCCGGAAGAAAAAGGAGCAAAAGGGGTTCATGACCATACAAAAAGGAGGGGAAAATGGATAGAAAAGTTCGGTTCCTGGCGGTGATTTCTTTGTCGATTCTGACGGTGTTGTGTTTGGTAGGATGCGCAGAAGAGCAGAAAGAAGCAGAGCTGGAGGTAGTGGATTCCGACTTTTCAATTCGAGAGGCGGATGAAGGGAGCTTTGTGGTTGATGCAAAAGGCGTAATCAAAAACGTCGGGCAAGTGGACGTCAAAGAGGTTGAAGTGACCGGCTACTGCAGGTCCTGCGGAGAGGAGGTCATTGACGGGCAATGGTTTGAAAGTGATTATGAGAAGATGGAACATCAGAAAGACGTGATTAGTCATCTGTCCGCAGGCAGTGAAGAGGAATTCGAATTCGAGGAAGTGGCCTTTTGCATGATGCACAAAAGCCAAGAGCGACCAAAAGAGCTTCCCGAAAACCTGGAGGTTTCCATTGAATCCTACGAAATCGCCGAATAGCATCGGCACCTGTTACTGCGCCATGCGGTGTTTGCCGTGAGACGGTTTACGAATATTTGCAAAATCGAATAAACATCAACGGTATTGGGCGGGAACACGGCACCGTTGCAAAAATTAATACATGCCGCCGGATTCGATCAGTCGGATAACTGCAGGCACGCCCAGGTTTTCCCGGAGCCGGGCTTCTGCCCGGCGCAATAGTTTTTCCAGTTCCTTGATCTCGTCTGAGAAGATCGTATCGTTCATCCGGATGAAGACTTCCAGCAGTTTTCTGCCTTCCTGACGGGCCACCTGAAATGAGATCGCCTCTTTGGACAGCGACAGCGTGTTTTCCAGGTGGTAGTGCACCTGGTCGCCGTGTACATTGACACCGTCGATGTTCATGATGTTGTCCACGCGTTCGGCATACCACTGCAGGCGGGCAAGCGTGTTGCCGCAGGAACATGCCTCTTTTAAAATGCGCGCGCGGTCCCCGGTCCGGAAACGGATCAGGGGAAAGGCCCGGGTGGTCAGCGTGGTTAACACAAGTTCCCCGGCGCTGCCCTCGGGAAGCGGTGCCCCGGTTTGCGGGTCCACGATTTCGGCCAGAAAATGATCCTCGTTGATGTGGAGCCCGTCGTGGGCCTGGCACTCAAATGCCACGGCCGGCCCGGGCACCTCGCTTAACCCGTAATGAAGCCACGACTGCACGTGCAGGCCCTGCTCGATGGTTTTGCGCAAATCCGGGTCAATGCTTTCCCCGCAGATAATCAGCGTCTTGAGCGAAAGCGCGGCCGGCCCCATGCCGGAATCCGTCATGTGCCGGGCCAGGTGGCCGGCCATGGCCGGGGTGGTGATCAGTGCAGTGGTTTTGTAATCGCGCAGTACCATCAATTGTTTCTCAATGGATAGCTGCGTGTTGGGGATCACACTTGCACCCATGGATTCGGCCCCGTCCTTGTAATCCCGGCCCCAGTTGGCAAGTCCGGGGTTCAGGGAAATCTGGAGAATATCATGGGGGGTGATGCCGGCTGCATGCATGGCCCGGCTCAGCATGTGCCGCCAGTGCTCGCGGTCCTGGGCGGTATACCCGCTGACCGTGGGGTTCCGGGTAGTACCGGGAGCCGTGTGAATCCGGACAATGTCCCTGAGCGGTACGGCAAACAGGTCGTAGGGGTAGTGCTCGGAAAAATCCGCCCGCTGCATGAACGGCAGCCGCTGCAGGTCTGCAAGTGTGGCAATGTCTGCGGGTTCGATGCCCAGCTCATTGAGCTGGTTGGCATGATAGGGCACATGCCGGTAAGCCCGGTTTAAGGTGCTTTGCAGCCGTTCGAGCTGCAGCTGGTGCTTTTCATCCGGCAGCAGCGTAAAATAAGAAGCCTCAGCCTGCATCGTAGAAATCTCCATAATCTTTGCCCAGATAGGCGCGTTTGACATCTTTGTCCGCCAGCAGTTCGCCTGCCTCACCCTGGAGCACCACGGCCCCGGTTTCCAATACATATCCCCGGTCCGCGGCCTCGAGTGCGGCCAGTGCGTTCTGCTCCACCAGAACAATGGTCAGGCCCCGGGACCGCAGGACTTCCAGTACTTCCATGATTTTTTCCACGATCATCGGCGCCAGTCCCATGGAGGGCTCGTCGAGCAAAAGCAGCCGGGGACGGGCCATGAGCGCGCGGGCAATGGCCAGCATCTGCTGCTCGCCCCCGGAAAGGGTGCCTGCCGGCTGGCGGAACCGTTCCCTGAGGATCGGAAACAGGGACATCATTGATTCCAGGTCCTCTTCGACCGCATCTGCCGCGCTTTTTTTGTATCTGGTATAAGCGCCCAGCTTCAGATTGTCCATCACCGAAAGCGGCGGGAAAATCATGCGGCCTTCGGGCACCAGGCTGATGCCCCGGCGGACCAGGGCCGGGGGGTCCAGGCCTTTTATGCTTTGTCCCTCAAGCTCGATTTCCCCGGTCCAGTCGGCCAGCAGTCCGCACACGGCAGACAGCAGTGTGCTTTTGCCCGAACCGTTGGCCCCGATCAGGCAGGTGATCTCGCCTGCGGCAACCGACAGGCTGATGCCCTTGATGGCCATGATGCGGCCGTAAAAGCATTTCAAGTTGCGAATGCGAAGCATGATAAACGTTTTTCAGACGATTTTGGGTTTTGCTGGTTGTTTGGTTTCTCAGGACCCCGGAGCTTTTGCATGTCATAAATCCGAAGCACGAAATTCGAAATTCGAGACAATTTCGAATGACAGAAATCCGAATTTTTAAAACAGGTTTCGAGCAGTGTTTATGTCATTGAGACATTCGGATTTCGGATTTGTTTCGAATTTCGATATTCGGATTTCGAATTTATTGTTGCGCATGAGTATATGCATCTCCGCTTCAAACAGCGCAAGATAAAAGCATTCAATGTTTCGCCTTCCCCAGGTATGCCGCCATGACCGCTTGATCGGACTGCACCACCCGCGGGGTGTCTTCTGCGATTTTTTTGCCTTGGTCGAGCACCACGATTTTGTCGGATATGGACATGGTCAGGCTCATGTCGTGCTCCACCAGCAAAATGGTAATACCCTGGTCCCGGATCTGGTGGATCAGGTCCCCGAGCTGTTGTGTTTCGGACATGTTAAGGCCTGCGGCCGGCTCATCAAGCAGCAGCAGTTCGGGTGATGCTGCCATGGCCCGGGCCACCTCGACAAGGCGCTGCCATCCAAAGGGCAGATCACTGCTTCTGCGGGGTGCGTAATCTGCGAGATCCACGAATTCCAGCAGCTCCATGGCCCGGTCCCGGGCTTGTTTTTCTTCGCGCAGGATGTGCGGAAATCGGAGAATGCTGCCGATCATGCCGCACCTGGTGCGGGTATGCTGTCCCACCAGGATGTTTTCCAATACGGTCATGCTCTCGAAAAGTTCAACATTCTGAAACGTGCGGGCAATGCCCAGCTCCACCCGTTCGTGGACCGCGTATCTGCTTACGGGCTGACCTGCAAACCGGATTTCACCGCGGTCTGCTGGAAACACGCCGGTAATCACGTTAAACAGGGTGGTCTTGCCCGCGCCGTTGGGCCCGATCATTCCTGCAATGGTGCCTTTTTCCAGATTGAAATCAATTTCGCGCAAGGCCTGAATTCCGCCGAAGGCCTTGTGGATGTCTTTGATTTCCAGCAGGTGCGGATTATCTGTCATGGTTTTTCCGGTAGCGTTCATACACGTCAAGCACCCCGCGGGTCAGGCCGCGGGGCAGAAAAATCATCACGCTCATGAGAATCAGTCCGTAGACCACCATTTCGAATTCCGAAAACGCATGCAGCCACTCCGGCAGAAGCGTCAGCAGCGAGGCCCCCAGAAGCGATCCCCAGATGCTGGCCATGCCGCCGATGACCACCATGGTGACAATCCGGATGGAGGCAACAAAGCTGAATGTGCCCGGGCTGATGAAATAGACCAGGTGGGCGTAGAGAAACCCGGCCAGGGCCGCCATCCCGGCGCTGAAGACAAACACCTGCAGTTTGAGTTTTTTTGTGTCCACGCCCACTGCAGCCGCGGCCTTTTCCCCGTCATGAATCGAGCGAAGCGCCCGGCCCACCCGGGAGTCGATAATGCGCCGGCACATAATAAGGCAAAGCAGCACCACCGCCCAGACCAGGAAAAAGTAATTCTTGCCCGAGGCAAACACCACCGGGCCGATTTCCAGCGGCGGGATGCCCACGAACCCGGAGGCGCCGCCGGTCACACTGCTCCATTCCCGCAGCACGATGTGGACGATCATGCCGATTCCCAGGGTGCCCATGCCCAGGTAATATCCTGAAAGCCGCAGCGTGGGAACCCCCACGATCCATGCCACGACCATGGCCGTGCCCACTGCTGCCGGCAGGGCCAGCAGAGGCGCGACCTGGTAGGTGGTGGTCAGCACGGCCGTGACATACGCCCCGATACCGTAAAACGCGGCATGGCCCAGGGAAATCTGGCCGGCATACCCCATGAGCATGTTCAGCGAAAGGGCCAGCAGGGTATTTAACCCGATAAAGATCATCAGCTGCAGATAATACTCGTTATCCACCCGCCACCCGAGCAGAATGACCGCTATGGCAAACACGGCATATGCGATTTTGTTGGCTTTATTGTCCATGGGCTAAAACCGTTTGATCTGGGCGGATCCGATGATGCCCTGGGGGCGCACGTATAAAACCAAAAGCAGCAGCACAAATGCGGTGGCGTCCTTTAATCCCGAGCTGATAAAGCCCACGCCCATGGATTCCAGGATGCCGAGCAGGAAGCCGCCCAAAATGCCGCCCCACAGGCTGCCCAGGCCGCCGAGCATGGCCGCGCAGAAGCCCTTCAGGCCCAGCATGGTGCCCATGTCGTAGCTTGACATGGTGATCGGGGCGATGATGGCGCCGGCCACGGCCCCCATGCCGGTGGAAAGCCCGAATGCCAGCAGCACCATCCATTTTGTGGGGATCCCCACGATCCAGGCGGCTTTTTTGTTTACCGCGCATGCGGTCATCGCCTTTCCGGTCAGGGTCCGGCGGTAAAACATCTGCAGTACAGCTGTGAGAGCCGCCACGATAACCAGGATCCAGATGCTTTGGGTCAGCAGCTTGGCCCCGGCCACATCCAGGGGCAGGTACCGGGAAAAAGGGGGCATGCTGTAGGCGTTTTTGCCCCAGATGAGCATGCCCACGCCGCGGAGGAAAATGGATGCCCCCACCGTAATGATAATCAGCACAATAGGCTCGGGATGGCGTACCGGCCGGATGGCAAGGCGCTCAAAAAGCAGTCCTGCTCCTGCCACCGCGCAAATGGACAGAAAAAACGCCGGTAGCAGCGGGAACCCGAGGTTGACGGCAAGCGTGACCATGCACAGCGCACCGAGCATGACAAATTCGCCGTGGGCGAAGTTGATCAGCTCGGTGGAGCTGTAGAGCATGGAGAAACCGAGGGCAATAACCGCGTAAATGGCCCCGTTGGTCAGCCCTGAAAAAAGATACTGCAGAATTTCCTGCATGCGTCCGTCCCGGTTTGGCTTATTCCACCAGTTCCCACTTGCCGTCTTTGATTTTCACCATGACAAAAGCCGAGGGATCCAGTCCGTTGTGATCGGTTTTGCTGAAATTAAACACCCCGGAGATGCCCTTGTGGCCCTCGAGGTTCTCCAGGTTTTTCCGGATTTGGGCCTTGTCCCCGCCTGTGCCTTCCATGGCGCGGGCCAGCAGGTGGACTGCATCGTATGCATAGCCGCCGAAACCCGAAACGGTTTCATTGTATTTGCTTTCATAGGCATTGATGTAGTCTGCAAGCACCTGCTTCTGCGGGTCGTCGTCGGCAAGCAGGTCCGCCACCAGGATTTTGCCCGTGGGCAGGAAAATGCCTTCTGCCGCATCGCCGGCCAGGTCGATGAATTTCGGGGAGGCCACCCCGTGGCTTTGATACAGCGGAATTTCAATGCCGAGCTGCTCTGCGTTTTTGGCCACCACAGCCGGCCCCGGATTGGTGCCCCAGCAGATGATTGCGCCCGGTTTTTCCTTGCGGATCTTGGTGATCTGGGAGGTCATGTCCGTGTCATCGGCCCCGAAGCTCTGGCTGCTTACCACGGTGATGCCGAAATCCCCGGCCTGTTCCAGAAGCTGTTCCTTGCCGCTTTCCCCGAACGAATTGGCCACCGTGATAATGCCGACTTTCTGGATGTCCCTTTGCTGGATATGCTGGTAAATGGATGCCACCGCCTGGATGTCGCTCTGGGCGGTTTTAAAAACCCAGGGCTTGACCGGCTCCACGATTTTATTGCCTGCCGCGCAGCTGATAAACGGGATCTCTGCCCGCTTGATCATGGGGGTGACGGCCAGGGTGGTGGGGGTGCGGCTCGGACCGATAATTGCGGTGACCCGGTCCTTGTTGATGAGTTTTCCAACCGCCATGACGGTTTTGGAAGGATCGCCCTCGGTGTCGTATATCACGGGTTCGAGCATGCGGCCGTCCACGCCGCCGGCCGCGTTGATTTCCTCAATGGCAAGCTTCATGGATTTTTTTTCCGGATCGCCCAGAAACGAAGCGGACCCGGTGACTGAAAAGATGCCGCCGATCTTGTAAGCGTCCTGGTGGGATTCGGCAAGAACCCCGGGCGTGAAAATCAGTGCCCCGGCCAGCAGCACAGCTGCGGCCATGGCAGCAAACCGGCATTTTCTGGATAACAGCATGGTCTGTCTCCTCGTATTTTTTAAGGTTTAAAGGGAAGCCCTGTTTTGAACGGACAAATGCATTCAAACGGCCCGCACCTTCCAATACAGCGGTTTCGGTGATTTTGCATTTCGGATTTTGAATTTGTTTCGAATTTCGGATTTCGATATTCGCATTTTTGATCACATGCTGTAGAGATTGTCGCCTTTGACCACGCTGACCCCGTTATCCGACAACACCCGGATGGCTTCATCCGGCTGGTCAAATCGGAAGATCATGACGGCATTGTTGCCGCTCTGCCGGACAAAGGCGTACATGTATTCCACGTTGATCTCCGCCCTGTGGAGAATGTCAAGGAGGCTGTGCAGCCCGCCCGGCTGATCCTTTACTTCCACGGCCACCACCTTGGTTTTGCGCACCGTGAATCCGCCCTGTTTCAGGACTTGTTCCGCTTTGGCATTGTCGTCGACAATCAGCCGGAGCACGCCGAAATCTGTGGTGTCGGCCAATGCCAGGGCACGGATATTGACGCCGTTTTCCGACAGGATCCCGGTAACCTCGGAAAGCCGGCCGGCCTTGTTTTCCAGGAAAATCGAAATTTGTTCGGCTTGCATGGGTCCCCTCCTTGAAGTTGTTGCAATAGATAAAAGCCGGGCTATATTTCCCGCCTGTCGATCACCCGGGCGGCTTTGCCCTCGCTTCTGGCAATGGTTTTGGGTTCGGCAAGCTTGACGATTGCTGAGATGCCGAACAGATCCTTGATTTCATTTGCAATTCTGTCTTCAAAGCGCTGGAGTTCCTTGACCTCGTCGGAAAAAATGCTCTGGCTGACCTCCACCCGGATGGTAAGCGTGTCAAGGTTGTCCTTGCGGTCGATTTCCATCTGGTAATGGGGCTCAACCCCCTCGATTTCCATGAGCACGCTTTCAATCTGGGAAGGAAACACGTTGACCCCGCGGATGATTAGCATGTCGTCGGTGCGGCCGCTGATCTTGTTCATCCGGATCATGGTGCGTCCGCAGACGCAGGGCTCTGGATTCAGGCTGGTGATGTCGCGCGTGCGGTAGCGGATCACCGGGAAGGCCTCCTTGGTAATGGAGGTGAGCACCAGTTCACCGGTCTCGCCGTGGGGTAGAACTTCGCCCGTGGCCGGATCGATGATTTCCGCGATAAAGTGGTCCTCGGCAATGTGGAGGCCGGATTTGGCTTCGTGGCATTCCACGGAAACCCCGGGTCCGAGCACTTCGCTTAATCCGTAAATATCAACTGCCGTGAGGTTGAGCTTTTCCTCGATCTCCCGGCGCATGTTCTCCGACCAGGGCTCGGCGCCGAATATCCCGCACTTGAAATTCAGGTCCCTGAACGAAACACCCATGTCCTCGGCAGCCTCTGCCAGGTGCAGGGAGTAGGAGGGGGTGCAGGTCAGAACGGTCGGACCGAAATCCCGCATAATAACTACCTGTCGCTTGGTGTTGCCGCCGGACACGGGAATCACCGAGGCTCCCAGTTTTTCCGCGCCGTAATGCGCTCCCAGTCCGCCGGTGAACAGCCCGTATCCGTAGGCGTTGTGGACAATATCGCCACGGGTGGCGCCGCCTGCGGCAAGCGCCCGGGCCATGAGCTCGGCCCAGGTATGGATATCCCTGCCGGTGTATCCCACGACCGTGGGTTTGCCCGTGGTGCCCGAAGAAGCATGGATGCGCACCACGTTGTCCATGGGTACGGCGAACATGCCGTACGGGTAATTGTCCCGCAGGTCCTGCTTGGTGGTAAAAGGCAGCCGCTGCAGATTACTGACGGAATTGATGTCTCCGGGGCTGATGCCGGCTTCATCGAATTTATTCCGGTAAAAAGGCACCGTTGCATACACCCGGGAAACCGTGGCCTGCAGGCGCCGGGCCTGAATGGATTCCAGGGCCTCCCGGGGCATGGTCTCGTATTCGATGTCGTAAATCATCGTCCTTGTCCTCCTCTATCCCTTCAGAGTTCCTTTGAAATCCGGTGTCCGCTTTTCAAGAAAAGCCGCGGTGCCTTCTTTTGCATCCGGGCTGGCCATGCAAAGGGCAAATGCGTTGATCTCGATCTCGCAGGCGGTGTCCAGATCCGCGTCCATACCTTTATCAATTGCCTGTTTTGCGGCATATATGGAAATCCGTCCTTTTTGGGCCATGGTGCGGGCGGTTTTGTTCGCGGTCTCCATGAGTTCGGCAGCCGGAACCACGCGGTTGACAATGCCCTTTTTCTCGGCTTCTTCGGCTGAAAGCATCATGCCCGTGTAGATCATTTCCCGGGCCAGGTTTTTGCCCACCTGGCGCGTCAGCCGCTGGGTTCCGCCGAAACCCGGGATCAGCCCCAGGTTGATCTCGGGCTGGCCCACTTTGGCGTTTTCCGCAGCATAGATGAAATCGCACGACAAAGCCATTTCCAGGCCGCCGCCCAGGGCAAATCCGTTGACAGCCGCAATTACCGGTATGGGCAGCAGTTCCAGCGCCCGCATGAGCTTGTGCCCCCGGGAGGCAAAGTACTTGGCACTCACCGGGTTCAGGCGGGACAATTCTGTGATGTCTGCACCCGCCACAAAGGCTTTTTCCCCGGCGCCGGTAATGATGACCGCCCGGATTTCGTCGTTTGCCGAGATCTCATCGACTGCGGCAAGCATCTCCTCGACAACCTGCGAGTTCAACGCGTTCAGCGATTTCGGGCGATTTACGGTGATCGTGGCGATCGCGTCAGCGACTTCAAACAAAATGGTCTCGTACGGCATTGCATCCTCCCAATTATTGCGGGTTGCGGGCCCGGATCAGAAAAGGCTTTTAAACCGGCCGGGGATTTGATATTAATTGTAAATATTTATGGATGAATAAATGAATTTGCGATATTTGTCAATCGGCGCCCCGAGGGCGGGCCGAAAAATGTCTCTGGGATCGGATAATGGATGAACAGGCTGTAATCAAGGCTTACAAGCGATACGCCCGGAATTATGACCGGATTTTTGGAAAAATTTTTGATCACGGCCGGCGGGTGCTCATCAATAAAATGGGATTTACACCCGGCCAGCGGATTCTGGAAGTCGGCGTGGGCACCGGATTGTCTCTTCCGATGTACCCGCCGGATGTTTCGGTTGTGGGTATCGATTTGTCGCCCCACATGCTATGGGTTGCCAGAAATTACATCAACGGAAACGCGTCCGGGACCCGCTGCCTGTCCCTGATGGATGCGCAGCAAATGAGCTTTGCAGACAACAGCTTTGACCAGGTGGCGGTGATGTACGTGGTAACAGTGGTACCGCGCCCGGAGTGGATGATGGAGGAAATCCGGCGCGTATGCAAGCCCGGCGGCGATATCTTCGTGCTCAACCACTTCAGCAATCACAAGCTGGTGCCGCGGATGGTGGAAACCGCGCTTCTGCCGTTTAAAAACCTGATCGGATTTCATCCCAGATACTCGATGGAGCAGTTTCTCCGGCAGAATCCGCTCCAGGTGGTCGATACCTGTCAGGTCAACCTCCTGGGCTTCTGGACGCTGATTCACGCTCGCAACAACTGAAGCTGGATCCTAAATTGAGCGTTTCAGATTTTTAAACTTTTTGTTTTCATATTATTTTAAAGGATTTAAATCAATTTTATCTTTAAAAATCTGAAACGCTCAGTTTCGGAAAATCGCTCAATTTGGGCGGATTTGAAAGGTGGCGCGCCTGAGAGGATTTGAACCTCTGACCTACGGATTAGAAGTCCGTTGCTCTATCCAACTGAGCTACAGGCGCGAAACTGTCTGCCGCAGAGATTTTTCTGTACCACTGAAAGATGTTTTTGTCCATATCATTTCCGCACGGGGGGTGGCGATTTGCCCCGGTTTGCGCAATCCGGTTGAGGAGCCGGGAAAAATGATTTAAATTGTATTTGATGGCACCGTAAAAAGTCCAATATCTGCGTTACGCGCAATTTCTGAAGAATTTCACGTACGGCGAAGTACGCTGCATTCTTCGAAATTGCGCAAGCCTTGATCTTGAACTTTTTACGGCGCCATCTAAAATTAGACTCTTTACAAGAGCATCATATTTATGTTTTCCGCAAATTTTGGCCTGAAAAATTGAAAGTATCAAGGGTGGTGGCAAGAAAACAATGACCGATGATCAAAAGGATGAAGATCGAGACGATATCGCACTCGATGAAGAAGTGGACATAGAGATCCCGGATGCCGAACAAAGCGATACAACCCGGAAATTAAAGGAAGCCGTGACCGTCCCCAAGGAAGAGGGGCAGCTGGTCCCGTATGATCCGCTTCAGCGATATCTTTCCGAAATCAGCAGATACCCGCTGCTTACCCGGGAGCAGGAAATCGAGCTCGGCCGCCGCGTCCGGGAGGAGGGCGATCCGGATGCGGCATATATCCTGGCCACCTCGAATCTGCGGCTTGTGGTCAAGATCGCCATGGAGTTCCAGCGGACCTGGATGCAGAATTTAATGGACCTGATCCAGGAGGGCAACATCGGGCTCATGCATGCTGTCCAGAAATTTGACCCCTACAAGAACGTCAAGTTCTCCTACTACGCGGCATTCTGGATCAAGGCCTATATCCTGAAATTTATCATGGACAACTGGCGCCTGGTCAAAATCGGCACGACCCAGGGACAGCGCAAGCTGTTTTTCAAGCTCAAGAAGGAAAAGCAGAAGCTTGTGGAGCAGGGCTTCATGCCTGAAACCAAGCTTCTTTCCAGCCGCCTGGGGGTTTCCGAGCAGGAAGTGCGCGACATGGACCAGCGCCTGGACGGATGGGATCTTTCCCTGGACGAGCCGCTCAAGGACGATTCGGATACGGAGCGGGGTGATTTTTTCAGCTCTGAGTCTGAATCCATTGAAAATCAGGTGGCCCGCAAAGAGGTCGAGGGCCTGCTGCGCGAAAAGGTAAACGAATTCAAAAAGCAGTTGTCCGAAAGGGAGCTCGATATCTTTGAAAAGCGGGTGTTCACGGATACGGCCGTGACGCTCCAGGAAATCGGGGACACGTACCAGATTTCCCGGGAGCGGGTGCGGCAGTTGGAAAAAAATATTGTCAAGAAAATGAGAGCTTTTTTTGAAAAAGAGATCCCGGATTTTGCCAGTTACCAGAACCCTGAGGAAAACGGGCGTTAGTGGGACAAAAAACCGCATTTGATATTTTGTTGAATAAAACAATGAAGTTACATTATGTTCTCCCGGCGGCGGTCTTGACGTTGATGCTGTGCATCGGCGGATGCGCAACCGGAAGCAAGCAGGCAGCGCCGCCTGAATCGGACGAGCATGCCGAACCCGGCGGTCAGGTGAGGGCGGCTGAACCCGAGCCCCCGGCCAATGAGTACTATTATTTTATTCGTGCCCGGCTTGCACTCAAGGCCGCCAAGACGGAAAAAGCCGCCGGATTCATGGAAAAGGCGGTTAAAGAATCGCCCGGGGATCTGTTTTTGAAAAGAGACCTTGCCCGGATTTACCTGGAACTCGACCGCAAGGAAGATGCCCTGGGCCTTGTGGAGGCGGTTGTCGAGCAGGCGCCGGACAACGTGGAAGCCCTGATTGTAGCCGGCTCCATCAGGCAGTCCTTGGGTAAGAATGAGGCGGCGCAGCAGGCCTATGAAAAAGTGCTGCAAAAAGATCCGATCCGGGAAGATATATACCCGGTGCTGGCCCGGCTGTATCTGCAGAACGATGAGCACGAGAAGGCTGCTGACCTGCTCGAGCCTTTTGTGGAGCGTTTTCCGCAAAATTACACCGGCTTTTTCTATCTGGCCAAGGCCTACACCCGGATGGGTGAAATTGAAAAAGCCATTGACGCCTACAATAAAAGCCTGGAAATCAAGCCCGAACTGGTCGAACCCCGCGCCGGGCTCATTGAAATCTATAACACCCAGGGCCGGCAGGATAAGGCCATGGCCCAGTACGAGGAACTGCTTTCCCGGCACCCGGATAACGTGGCCGCAGCCATTGAACTCGGCCTGCTTTATGAAACGCGCGGAAAAAAGAAAAAGGCCGGAGAGCTGTGGTCGGATCTGGCAGACCGGGTTTCTTCGGATTCAGCGGTGGTCAGAAACGTGATCCGGCAATTGCTGTCCCGAAAGCGATACGCCGATGCGATGTCCGTGTTGTCCGGCATGCTCGAATATGCGCCGGATGATCCGGCACTGCATTACCTGGCCGGCGCCACCCGGTATATGATGGAGCAGTTTGAGCCGGCGCTGGGGCATTTTCACTCCGTGGGCCCGGATTCCGCGTTTTATCCGGATGCCATGATTCATCGGGCCTTGATTTACAACAAGCAGAAAAAAACCGGGCAGGCGATTTCCGTGCTCGAAACCGCCATGGACAATGTGGAAGGCACCGCCCGGCTGGATCTGATTCTTTATTTGAGCGCTTTTTACCAGGAACAGGGCCGCTATGATCAGGCTGCGGACCTGCTCAAAGAAGGGCTTTCCATGGAGCCGGAAAACGTGGAACTGCATTACGAACTCGGGGTGCTCTATGACCGCAGGGGAGACCGGGATGCGGCCATCGAAAAAATGAAGCAGGTCATCGATATGGATTCGGAAAATGCCGACGCCCTGAACTATCTGGGCTATACGTACGCAGACCAGGGGGTAAAGCTTGACAAGGCCGAGTCCCTGATCCGGCAGGCCCTGGATCTGGACCCCGGCAGCGGCTATATTCTCGACAGCATGGGATGGGTCTATTACCGCAAGGGCAACTACGAAGAGGCCCGGAAATATCTTGAGCGGGCGGTTGACCGGGTGGCAGATGACCCCGTGATCCTCGAACATATGGCTGATGTGTATGTCAAGCTCAACCAGCGGGAAAAGGCCCTGGAGTATTACCGAAAGGCCCGGGAAACCACCGGCAGGGAAAAGGACAAGGAAGCCCTGGCAGATAAGATTGAAGCTTTGGAAAAGCAAGGGGTGCAGCCTTGAAGCTTTTCATATGGCCGTTTCTTCTCTGTTTGGTGCTGCTTGCCGCATGTGCCGGCAGGCAGCTTCCGGGGGTTACCTCGCAGCTTTCCGCCCCGGATTCGGCCCGGATGCTGCGCACCGTAAAGGCAAAAAATGCGGAGCTGGCCCCCTACAAGGGAATCGGCCGGATCGGTATCCAAAACAGCGGCAACTCCTGGGGTGTGGGGGCCGCGTGGGTGGCCGCCCCTGACGGCCGGCTGCGGGTTGCGGCCCTGAGCCTGACAGGCCAGGCATTTGCCCGGATGATCTGCGATCCGCGCAAGTGTTACTTTATTTTTCGCAGCGCGGATGAGGGCTGCCTGCGCAGGGAGACACCCGGAGACCGCAGCCTGGAGCCGCTTGTCGGCATAAACCTGGCGGCCGGAGACCTGGTGCGGCTTTTGGGCGGCGGGGCGCCGCTGGTGGATTACGATTCTGCCGAGGCATATGATATGGATTCCGGGGAGAAGCTGGTGGTGTTGAAGAAGCGGTTTTTCGGCACAGTGGAAACCATCCGGTTTTCGCCGGATATGGCCCATGTCCGGGAAGTGACGGTCTACGGATGGCGCGGCGCCGATTACCGGGCAAAAATCACGCACCGACAGCAGGTCAATGGCCAATCCATGCCTTTTGCCCTGCAAATTTCAGATGAATCCGGCAGCCGGATGCGGGTTTCTGTTGAGCGCTGCTGGATTAATATCAAACCCTCGGCCGAAGCGTTTTCCACCGATCTTCCCGAAGGCGCCCGCTGTGATTGACCCGGAGAAAAGCATTTCATCAGAAACCTTATGAAATTCGCATCCCCTGCCGTTGCCCTGGAATTGCACCTGCGGGCGTGCGCCAATGTCACCTGCCTGGGCGTGCGGCCCAATTTTTCGGATTATCCCGCCGAAGATGCGGCTATTATCCGGGATGCAGCCAAAATTTATTATCCATCCACGTTTTATGCCGACATGTTTGCGGCCATGGGAAAACCGATATTCCCGAGCGCGCATACCTACCGTTTTGTCCAGGACAAGATCAAGCAGAGTGCGCTTTTTGCCATGCTCAACGTTCCCCGGCCCGAAACCCGGGCCTTCTACGGCAGTCGCCGGCGGGAAAAAATCCTCGCGCATTTCCGGTTTCCCGTGGTGGGCAAAATTCCCCGCGGATCCGCATTGGGCAGGGGCGTTTACCTGATTGAAAACGCAGATGACCTGGCGGCCTACTGCGATTTGACCAAGGTGGCCTATATCCAGGAATATCTGCCCATTGACCGGGATATCCGGGTGGTGATCATCGGTGACGCAGTCGCCCTTGCCTACTGGCGTATTGCTTCGCCCGGTGAATTCCGGAGCAATCTGGCGTGCGGCGGGCGGATCAGTCTGGATAACGTTCCGGCAGAAGCCTGCGAACTGGCACTGGATACCGCGCGGTGGTGCGGCTGGAACGACGTGGGCGTGGATGTCTGCGTATGCAACGGGCGTTATTATGTCCTCGAAGCCAACATGAAATACGGAAAAACCGGCTTTGCCAGGGCCGGCATTGATTATGCGAAGATGATGGAGGCTAAGATCGGAAATGGCGAAATCTGAACTCCCACCGCTGGATCGGCTGAAAACCCTGCTCGACAGCCGGGAGGAAGAAGTGCTCTGCCCTGCGGCGGCCAGGAGCTTGGAGGGCTTGCGCCGCCGCCCGGAAATACTGCTGGAAGCCGATTACCGGCAGCAGTACGCGGTGGACGTGGACCGGATTCTGCATTCGCTTGCCTACAGCCGTTATATTGACAAGACCCAGGTGTTTTACCTGATCCGAAATGATCACATCACCCACCGGATGCTCCATGTGCAGCTTGTATCCAAGGTGGCCCGGACCATTGGGCGTTTTCTGGGGTTAAACGAGGACCTGATCGAGGCCGTGGCCATCGGCCATGACATCGGCCATGCCCCTTTCGGGCACGACGGCGAGCGGATGCTCTCGGCACTTTGCACCCGGCACGGCATCGGGGCTTATCATCACAACGTCCAGAGCGTGCAGTTTTTGGAAAAAGTGGAGCGCAAGGGCAGGGGCTGGAATCTCTGCCTGCAGACCCTGGACGGCATCCTTTGCCATGACGGGGAAGTCCATGATCAGCACCTGGCCCCGGTCCGCGGCAAAACCTTTGAGCAGCATGACCGCGAACTGCGAGACAAGCAAACGGGCAGGCCGGTTACGCTTGTGCCCATGACCCTGGAGGGCTGCGTGGTGCGGTTCGCCGATACGATCAGCTATATCGGCAGGGACATCGAGGATGCCATCCGCCTGGGCCTGATTGCGCGTTCGGACCTGCCGCGGACCTGTGTCGAGCAGCTGGGCGATACAAACGGCACCATTGTCTACACCCTGGTGACAGACGTGATCCGCAGCAGCTACGGCAGGGATCGGGTGGCATTCAGCCCGGGGATTTCAGAGGCGCTGTACCGCCTGAAGCGGTTTAACTACGAACGGATTTATAAAAACCCGGCGATCAAGAAGGACGTGCCCGCCATCGAGGCGATGTTTGAACATTTGTTTGCCCGTTTCCTGGCAGATATCGAGCAGCGGAATCCGGAATCCCCCATATACGGGAATTTTATCAACGGCATGGCCGATCAATACAGGGTTTCCCACAGCAGCGCAGAAATCGTGCGCGATTTTATCGCCGGCATGACAGACCAGTATTTTTTAAGCCAGGCACCGCCGGACATGTGTCCGCAGATCCGGGTTTTCTGACGCCGCCCGGCTTCGGCCCGGAATCCGGCAATACAAAAAACGGTTGAGTTTTTCGGGCAAAAATTTCAATATGACAGTTTGACAACCCGTGTTGTGATCCGTTACGAGGGATATGGTGCCAAATTCGAGCCTTTTGTGGAGGAAAAGCGCATGAAAAAGGTCAAGTACGTGTTCTGGCTGGTGGTTATCGGACTGGTGGTCCTTGCGGTCTATCAAAACAGCGAGTTCTTTATTGTCGAGCGCAGCCTGGGGATTGACCTTTATTTTTTCAGCTATGATTCGCCAAAGCTGCCCACAGGTGTATACTACCTTTCCGTGTTTTTGATCGGAATGCTGGTATCTTATGTTTTCACCCTGGCCCAGAAATTCAGGGACCGCAAAACCATACGGCAGCTAAACCAGAAAGTCGCGGCCGGTGAGAAGAAAATCGCCGCGCTCGAGTCCGCTCCTGCCGAAACGCCGCAGGCGCAACAGAGCCCGCCGGAAACCCCGCAGGCTCCGGGGCAGGCACAATCGGCCCCGGCCCGGGAGGCGGTTTCCGAAGCCGGCGGAGAAAAAAACGAAGAAAAACCGGGTGAATAGGATTTTTGCATTTTCCGCCGGTTTGTTTCATATATCGCGTATAACCGAGGCATTGTGGCATCATGGGCGATAGCGGCAAGAGTTCCCAGGTCACGCCGATGATCCGGCAGTACATGGAGATAAAGGAGCAATATCCCGATTACCTGCTTTTCTACCGGATGGGGGACTTCTATGAGATGTTTTTTTCGGATGCCGAGACCGCATCCCGGGCGCTTGAGATTACGCTGACGGCGCGCAACAAGCATGAAACCACGCCGGTGCCCATGTGCGGCGTGCCCGTGAAGTCCGCCGAGATTTACCTGGGCCGCCTGATTGATAAGGGATACAAGGTGGCCATCTGCGAGCAGACCGAGGATCCGGCCGAAGCCAAGGGGCTGGTCAAAAGAGACGTGGTCCGGGTGGTGACCCCGGGCATGGTTATCAACAACGATTTGCTCGATGCCCGCACCAATAATTTCATCATGTCCGTGCTTATCGGCGACCACGGATGCGGACTTTCCTGCCTGGATATTTCCACAGGCGCGTTTCGGGTTTCCCAGAGCGAGGATGCCGCGGCGGTTTTAGAAGAGGCCCGGCGCATCGGGCCCAGCGAGATTCTGCTGCCGGCATCTGCAGCCGATGTCCCGGATTATGAGGATTTCCTGAACTTTTTTTCCGAAGCTGCAATCAGCACAATGGACGACGCGGTGTTTGCCTATGAATCCGCGCGGCAGCGCCTGATCGAGCAGTTCCACACCCGCAGCCTGGAAGGCTTCGGCTGCGAGTCGCTCAAATCGGGCGTGGGAGCGGCCGGGGCCCTTCTGTGTTACGTACAGGACACCCAGAAACAGGAAATCGCCCATCTCTCCGGCCTGGAGACCTATTTCCTGGATGCCTATCTCCGGATCGACGACGTGAGCTGCCGCAACCTGGAACTGCTGGCCAATCTGCGCACCGGAAACCGGCAGGCCACATTGCTTTCCGTACTGGATCTGACCGTCACGGCCATGGGTGGCCGCCTGATCAAGCGGTGGATCCGGTATCCGCTGCTGGACCCGGAGGCCATTTTGATGCGGCAGGATGCCGTGGACCAGGCAGTGCAGGCATCGGCTGTGCGCAAGGCCGTGCGCGGCGGCTTGAAATCCGTGGCCGATCTGGAGCGCTTGGGCAGCAAAATCGCCATGGGCCAGGGAAATGCCCGGGACATGGTCGCATTGCAGCGCTCCATTGAATCGCTGCCCGAAATCCGCGGCCACCTGGAAGCCTTTGACGCCGGGCTGTTTTTCCCGGATGGATCGATTTTCCCGGAGCTCGAAGCCCTTGCCGCCAGAATCGGACGGGCCGTGGTGGAGGATCCGCCGCCCACGGTCAACGAAGGGGGAATGATCCGGTCGGGCTTTGATGAGCAGCTCGATGAGCTGATCCACATTGCCAGAGACGGCAAAAGCTACCTGGCCGAACTCGAGGCCAGGGAAAAGGCGGCCACCGGCATTCAGACATTGAAAGTCCGGTACAACAAGGTCTTCGGCTACTACATCGAGGTTTCCAAAAGCTATGCCGACGCGGTGCCGGCGCATTACGTGCGTAAGCAGACCCTGGTCAATGCCGAGCGTTACATCACCGACGAACTCAAGTCGTTTGAAACCCGCGTTCTCGGCGCACAGGAACAGCGGGCCCTGCTGGAATACGAAATTTTCTGTCGGCTTCGGGAGGATGTGGCCGCCGGCCACCGGGCAATACAGCTTGCAGCCGAATTTGCGGCCCGCATTGATGTGCTATGCGCCCTGGCGGAAGTGGCCGTGCAAAACGGGTATACGCAGCCGCAGATCAATACCGGCGGGGAAATCCGGATCGAGGAGGGGCGCCACCCGGTTGTGGAAAAACTTGTTGCGGGTGAACGCTTTGTGCCCAATACTGTTGGCATGGACAACCGGGAAAATCAGCTTTTAATTATTACGGGCCCGAACATGGCCGGCAAGTCAACGGTATTGCGCCAGGTGGCCCTCATCGTGCTCATGGCCCAGATGGGGTCTTTTATTCCGGCGGCCCGGGGCGAAATCGCCCTGACAGACCGGATTTTTACCCGGGTGGGGGCGCTGGATAATCTTTCCCAAGGGCAGAGCACTTTTATGGTGGAAATGGAGGAAACCGCCAATATCATGAACAACGCCACGCCCGACAGCCTGGTGATCATGGACGAAATCGGCCGGGGAACTTCCACCTTTGACGGGTTGAGCATTGCCTGGGCTGTGGCCGAGTATCTCCACGACCTGCACGGCGCGGGGGTGAAATCCCTGTTTGCCACGCATTATCACGAGTTAACCGAACTGCCCCGCATCAAGGAGCGGGTCAAAAATTACAATATCGCGGTCCGGGAGATCAAAGACGAAATCATTTTTCTGCATCAGCTGGTTGCCGGCGGCACAAACCGCAGCTACGGCATTCAAGTGGCCCGTCTGGCCGGAATGCCGGAAAAAGTTGTTGATCGCGCCAAAAAAATACTGGAGAATGTGGAAAAGCAGGGTCACGTGCTCGGCCGGGAGGCAGCCGGTCCGGCAAAAAGGATCCGAAAACAGCAGCAGCATGTCCAGCTTCCGCTTTTCAGGGGACCGGAACACGCGGTGCTTGAAAAGCTCAGGCAGATTGATATTTCGCGGATGACCCCGCTGGAGGCCATGAATTATTTGAACATGCTCAAGGAAAAGGTCCTCGACGGACAGGCGCCGGGCGACAGCAGGCACGCGGATTGATCTCTCCTGCAAACATCAGTGGAAAAACATATCGGGAAATGATCTTGCGACGCATTATTCCAGCCATATTGATCTGTTTGCTCACCGTGTTCTGGTCCTGTGCATCCATCGGCACACCGCCCAACCAGCTTTATTTTGCCGCCCAGTCCTGCTACCAGGATTTAAAGGATAACCCCGAACGCCAGAAATATCGGAGTTACTGGCTGGACTGCATCCGCAAGTTCGAGTCCGTGCACCGTCAGGATTCCGAGGGTCCGTGGGCGGCAGCCGGTTTGTATAAGGCCGGTTCCATGTACCAGGAGCTTTACAAGAAATCGTACAAGCCCGCGGACCTGTCAAAAGCCAAGAGCCATTTTCAAAAGGTGGTGGCGGATTATCCGTCCAGTGCTTACCGCAAAGATGCCAGACAAGCGCTCGAGCAGCTGGGTTCGGACAAGATGGCAGATACTTCCGGTGCCAGAAAGCAGTACTATGCCGCCGAGTCCTCCTACCAGGAGTTAAAGAACAATTCCAAGCACCAAAAATATCGCAGTGCCTGGATGGAGTGCATTCGCGAATTCAGGCAGGTACATAACCGGGATCCGGAAGGACCATGGGCGGCAGCCGGGCTTTATATGACCGCAGAGCTTTATCAGGGACTGTATAAGCATTCCGGAAACCCCCAGGATCGGGAAAAGGCCCGGTCGTTGTTTGAGCGAATCACTGAAAAATATTCATCCAGTGACTATTGCGACCGGGCCCGGGAACAGCTTGGCAGGCAAAAGGCGGAGGAGGATAAAATCCGGGAGGTCACCCGGGAGGAAACCGCATCCGGCGAAGTGACCACCGATTCTGCCGCAGACACCCCGGCCCCGGAGCCGGGCGAAACCATCAAGGTCACCGGCATCCGGTACTGGTCCAACCCGGAATATACCCGGGTGGTGATTGACGCCAACCAGGAAACCGACTTTAAAAACAATCTGCTGAACAAGGATCCATCCATTAATCAGCCGAACCAGCGGCTGTATGTGGACCTGAAAAACAGCCGACTGGGAAAGGATATCCAGAAGCAGATTCCCATAGACGACACCCTGTTAAAAGACGTGCGGGCCGGTCAGCACGATTCGGATACCGTGCGGGTGGTGGTGGATATCAAGTCTTTTGAAAATTATAACGTTTTTTCCCTTAAAAATCCGTTCCGCATCGTCATTGATGTGCGGGGAGAGGCGGTTGCCGAAAAACAGGGATCCGGCGGGCAGAGCGGCAAGGCCGACGAAGGTGAAGCCTCGATTGCCAAGGCCCTGGCTCTTGGCGTTCAGCGGATTGTCATTGATCCCGGGCACGGCGGAAAGGATTACGGCGCCCCTGGATACAACCCGGGCGTGCATGAAAAACACGTGGTGCTCGATATCGCCAAAAAACTGGCAGAGCAGATGCGCCGTGAGCTCAACTGCGAAGTGCTGCTGACCCGCAGCAGGGATGAGTATCTGACCTTAGAGGAGCGAACGGCAATCGCCAACACGAAAAAGGCGGACCTGTTTATTTCCCTTCATGCCAATGCATCGCGAAACAAAAACGCCTACGGTATTGAAACCTACCTTCTGAACCTGACCACAAATGAAGAGTCCATTGCCGTGGCTGCGCGGGAAAATGCGACATCCGAAAAAAATATCAGCGAACTGCAGAACATCTTAAACGACCTGATGCGAAATGCCAAGGTCAACGAGTCCAGCCGGCTGGCCACGTTTGTGCAGAAGGATATGGTAAGGCGCCTGGATAGCCAGTATAATCGGATCAAGGACAAGGGCGTCAGTCAGGCGCCCTTCTATGTGCTGCTGGGCGCCCAGATGCCTGCGATCCTGATTGAAACTTCGTTTATCAGCAACAAAAGGGAATGCAGCCGCCTGACCGATCCGTCCTATCAGCAGGAAATATGCGGGGGCATTGTCCAGGGGGTCAAGCGATATATCCGCCAGGCCCGGCCCACGGCATTTCTGGGACCGGAAAAAGGGGATTAAGCGGTTAGTGCCAATGAATTATGACAAGCCTGTAAAAAAGTCTTTTTTACGGGCAGTGTTAAGTGATTAAGTGTTTAAGTAAAATCAGAGACTTATCTTTTTATTGCTTGGCGGGCATAAAATTTTTAAGACTTTTTACTTTGCCATCAATTATAACGGAATAAACAAAGCAGGGGATCCATGGATCAGGAAACGGCGATTAAAACCATTTCCGCACTGGACGGCAGGTATGCGCGTCATACCGCGGGGCTTGAGGAGATATTTTCCGAGTACGGGCTGATCAAGTACCGGGTTTATGTGGAACTGCAGTGGCTGAAATTTCTTTTGCTGGATTTGAAACTGGCCACGGTGGAGCAGGAAGAAATCCGGCAGATTGACGCGATTTATGAACAATTTGACGTGCAATGCGCCGTCAGGATCAAAAATATTGAAAAAGAGACCAACCATGACGTCAAGGCGGCAGAGTATTACATAAAGGACCGGCTCATTGATGCCGGTCTGGCCCGGATCAAGGAATGGGTGCATTTTGCATGCACTTCAGATGATATCAACAATATTTCCTATGCACTGATGGTGGCAGGCGGGCGCAGGCAGCTGCTGGAAAACCTCCGGACGGTGTTGTCCAAAATTGAAAGCCTCGGCCGCCAATATCGGGGAGTGCCGATGATGTCGCGAACTCACGGCCAGCCCGCAACCCCCACCACAGTGGGAAAGGAGTTCATCAACTTTGCATGGCGCCTGCGGCATGAAATAAGCGCGCTTGCGGATCTGCCGGTTCAGGCCAAGATAAACGGCGCCAGCGGCAATTATAATGCCCATCATTTCGTTTTCCCGGAAATTGACTGGATTTCGGCCTCCATCCGGTTTATTGAGCACGATCTCGAACTCACCCCGGTGCTGTATACCACCCAGATCAATCCCAATAATTACCTGTCTGCGATCCTGCATGCCATGATCCGGATCGCCGCGGTGATCATAGACCTGGACCGCGACATGTGGGGCTATATTTCCCTGGGCTATTTCAAGCAGAGACTCAAGGAAGGGGAAGTGGGCTCCTCGACGATGCCGCACAAGGTCAATCCCATTGATTTTGAAAACAGCGAGGGCAATGCCGGCCTGGCGATTTCCATGATGGAACACATGGCGGTCAAATTGATGATGTCCCGGTTTCAGCGGGATTTAAGCGACAGCACCGTGCTTCGCAATCTGGGGGTTTTGTTCGGATACATGATGGTGGCGGTTCGGAGCACCGCCAAGGGGCTGGATCGCATTGAAGCCAACGACTCCGCAATCGTGGCCGACCTGGAGGCCAATCCGGAACTGCTGGCCGAGGCGGTGCAGTCGGCCATGCGGGTTTACGGGGAAAGCCAGCCTTACGAAAAGCTCAAATCCCTGACCCGGGGCAAAAGGGTTACCAAGGAGGAACTGCGCACTTTTGTTGACAATCTGGAATCGCTTTCTGAACCGATCCGCCAGGATTTGAAGAACCTGGCGGTCACCGAGTATACCGGCCTGGCAGAAGCCCTGGTGGAGCGATATTTTAATGATTTTGCTCAGTTTAGGGCTTTGTAAAAACCCGGGCCCGGGCCGGTGAAGTGATCTTTCACGGATGCGCCAGTTGCGGATTATTGATTTTAAAGCTTGAATTAAATAGTTAGAATGTGTTATAAATTCTATCGGCTATCGATGTGCGTAATGATAAACAACTGTGAGACTGGCAATGCAGTCGCATGGAGTGATTTACCCAGTGGATTAAAGGGGTTGGTTAAGTTCATAACCGGAAACGTTTTTATCCAAAACCGGGCAAGCAGTGGAATTTCCGGCAAGCGGGCTGAAAGACCAGGATGCCGGGCATAAATTATTATTGAAGGGGTGAGCATAGATGGAGTTTACAATTGATTTTAGCAAGGAACAGATTGAGTCCATAGAGGAAATCCTGCAAAAGGAGCTCATCGATCTGGGCGTGCAGAGCGTGATCCTGATGGACCTTGCCGGCAATGTCATTGTTAATCTTGACAGCGGGGAGTCTGATCACGACGTGTTTTCGCTGGCGGCTCTGGCGGCTGGAAATTATGGCGCTGTCAGCGCGATGGCAAACATTATCGGCGAACAGGAATTTTCCCTGCTGTTTCACAAGGGCGAAGAAGAAAGCATCCATTTTTCCAAGGTCGTGGATGATTTGCTTTTGCTGACGATTTTTAATAAAAATGTCTCGCTGGGCTTTTTGAGATTAAAAGTGGGCGAAGCGATCAAGCGCATACAGTCCTTTATCTGATTGGCTTACCCGGTGATCGGGCAAAACAGGGTGCAGCATTTTTGGCCGGACCGGCGGGCAATCGGGAGAAGCTGACTGTACAGATGGGATGGCTGCAAAGGTGCAACTGAAATAAATTGTTCCGGAGGATGGCGATTTGGCGTTAATTAATCCGAAAAAGCGGGAGGTTCAGGTCAAAATCGTTTATTACGGGCCTGGTCGAGGCGGGAAAACAACGAATCTTGAATATATTAACCGCAAATTCAAGAAACGGATCTTAAACGAAATGGTGACGGTTAAGACCTATGGCGACCGTACGCTGTTTTTTGATTTTTTGCCGTTTGATATCGGGGAAATCAAGGGCCACAGCATCAAGATCCAGTTATACACGGTTCCGGGACAGGTTAAATACAATGCCACCCGCAGGCTGGTGCTCCGGGGCGTGGACGGCATCGTGTTTGTTGCCGATTCCATGGACCTGCGCCGGGAGATGAACATCCGGTCGCTGCAGAATTTAAAGGAAAACCTGGAGGCATTTAACAAAAACATTTCCAACATCCCCCTGGTGATGCAGTACAACAAACGGGACCTGGCGGATGAAGGGATTCCGATCCTTTCGGTGGAGAGTCTGGAAAAGGATTTAAATACCCAGTTAAAGGCGCCTTACTTTTCAGCAAGTGCCATTCGCGGAGATAATGTAGCTGCCACGATGAAAAAAATTATTGCGTTAACGGTCAGCTCGTTGCGCAAGAAACTGGAATAGGAGGGGAAGCCATTGACTCACAGTGATGATGACGACATCGGCGCCCAGGTATCAAGCCGGCTGGAGGAATTGTTCGGGGAAGATGAGCCCGACGAGCAGGAGGCGTCCCAGGCTGAAATCACCGGCAGGCAGGAAGCAGAAAAACCTGAAGCATCAGGTAAAAAAGAAACCGGCCAACAGCAGCAGGCGCAAACGCGGGCCCAGCAGGCCGCTGATTTTGACACAGCTGACTCCCCCTTAAACGAGCTCAAAGCGCTTGTGTTCGGCATTGACTGGGAAATCAATGAAGAAAGCATGGTGGCGTTTTTAAAAGAGGTCCGGCGACTGCAGCAGCAGTACGGGAATGATAAAATTTTTTCCACGTTTCTCAAGCTTCACGAATCCGTGGGAAAATACATCAAGGCAAAGAAATCCCGCGCCCATCCCGATGCCCTCAAGTTTGTCGCCTCGGTGTTTACGAATTTTGAAAAAGCGCTGCTGACCCCGGATATGCCCCGGGCGCAAAAAAAACGATTGCTGGCCGAAGAGATCAGGAAATTCAAAGACTTCAAGCAACGGGTGGCTTCGAAGAAAAAGCCCGGTGAGCCGGAACCGGCTGCCGCTGCCCCGGCCGAACAGAAGCCCGCCGCACCGGCAGAAGAAGAACCAGCCGCGGCAGCCGGGCAAGCCCCCGCAGTGGCGGCTGAAGAGGAGACTGCCGCAGCAGCCGAGGAAACGCCCGTTGTGGTGCTCGACGAGGAGTCCCCGTCTGCTGCCGAACAAGCGCCTGCGATGGAACTCGGGGAAGAGCCTGCCGCAGCAGGCGGAGAAGAACCCATGGCGGCAGCTGAGGAAAAACCTGCCGCGGTGCTGCAGAACCAGGAAGTGATCGACTACATTGTCGCGGAATTGAGAAAGACCATACAGGCGGAATTCCGTACCCTGCACCAGATTCTTAAGAATCTGGGCACGTAGAGATTGCTGGAGTGAATCGAGAAGCAACGCATCGGAGGCAATACCATGGCGAACATTTTTTCAGGCGACATTTCCCGCATGGTCTTAAGGCGCACGGTTCATGCGAATTTGGGAGAAGTCTCCCTGGATAGTCAAATGTTGCAGGTACTAATGGAGATTGACGGGAAAAAAACAGTCAGTCAGGTGGCCCAATCCCTGAATATGAGCATGAAGGATCTTCGCAGCGTGTTGACCAAGCTGCATGACCTCAAGCTTTGCGAGCCAGCAAAGGAGAATATGGCCACGCTGGGAAAAGATTTTTTTGATTTTCTTTCCGCACAGCTTTCCCGCGCCATGGGGCCGATCGCAGATGTGGTCATTGAAGATGAAATCAGCGAGATGGGAGAAGATACAAAAAATTTTCCGGCCCATCGGGCAGCCGAACTGGTGGATCTGCTGGCGCGGCAGATCATGCGTGAAGAACGCAAGGTCGCCTTTCAGCAGGCCATGGTGAAGAAATTGCGAGAATTGCAGGCATAGATCCCGGAATTGCGGCGGGAATAAGCCGATCACGCTTTTGCGCCGACAGTGGGAGAGAACAATTTTTATGTATTTAATATGCTGCCAACAATTGAGTAAGGAGGATTGATCATGACGTTGATTTGCGAGGAATGCGGGAAAGTTTACCACATCGATCCCGATAAGCTGGAGCGTTACAAGGGCAAAAGCGTACGGGCCAGATGTGGCGAGTGCGGTCATGTCACCCAATTGTCCAAACTGCTGGAGACGACCGAATCGCCCGCCGAAGCATATGAAGAAACCTCTTTTGCGGAGACCGCTTATGCGTCGCCGGAAGAAAGCCAACCGTCTCCCATGGAAACAGAAATCCCGAGCCAGCCGGAACCCGAAGAGCCTGCCGCCGCTTCGCCAGCAGCCGCCCCGGCACCGGAAAAATCCGCCGGGCAGGCTTCGAAGGGATGGATCGGATTGCGGGGAAAAATGTTTTTCCTCTTTCTGATTATCCCGGTGGCACTGATCGCAGCATCCGGATACTTCTCTCAGATGCAGTTAAACGAGCTGGCCACGGACATCACTGATGAAAGCACCGAACTGGTTGCCGAGTCCGGTCAGGAACAGCTCCAGCAAAAGGCCGAGGATGTGGCCCTTCAGGCCGAGATTTATCTGAAGGCGCATCCGTATCTGCAGCGGGAGGATTTTTCCTATGACCCGGAGTTTAACCAGATTGCCGTGCAGGAGGTTGGAGAAACCGGATATACCACCCTGATCGAGGAACCGACCGAGGAAGTTGATTGGTGGACCATCTGGGCTCATCCCAATCCGAACCTCGTGGGCCTAAGTGATAAGGCAACGCTTAGAAGGGCGCTGGGACCCAATTTTGAAGGGCTCGCTAAAATCCTCGAGGAGAGCCAGGGTGGCGAGGTTGCCACAGGCAATTACATGTGGAAGGACCCGGACGGCAAGCTGCGGGATAAATATATGGCCATTTCGCCCATCGAGATTGAGGACAAGTCGTTTGCAATGCTGGCCACGGCATACATGGACGAATACACGCAAAAAACGGAGAGTCTGAAAGAAGATGTCGAGCAAATGACGCTTCGCACCAGAAATATCAACATCGGTATTCTGGCCGGAGCGATTGTCATCATTGGTCTGTGCATCATTGTATACGGATATCGGCTGAGCCGAAAAATCCGGTATCTGACAGAAGCGGCCGACCGCATCAGCGTCGGCGATCTGGAGGCGGAAGTCGAGGTCCGCTCCAGGGATGAAATCGGCAATCTGGCAGAAGCCATTTCCCGAATGCAGGACAGCCTGCGTTTTTCCATTGAACGGCTGCGACGCCGCAGATAACCGGCGGTACAAGACGAAACAAGCAATGCGCGTTTATCCGGCTTACAGTGCATTGCTTGTTTCGTCTTTAATAAGAAGACGTTTGTCCAAACGGTAAAAAAATGAGCGGTGGACATAAAAGATGATCATCATTCCCAGAGAGAAACCGGTGGTCCAGGATTTAAACAGTTATTACCTGGACGTTGATAAACTGCTCGAGCATTATCAGGGGGAACTGGGCGCCGGCGTGGTGTATTTCAAGTCTCCGGTGGCTGAAGCCGTTGTGTTTTTTGACGAGCAGAACCTAGTCAACGGTTTTTTTGAAGACCGCAAACATAGCTTAAGCGGCCAGGAAGCCATTGACCGCATACTCCAAAAGGCAGCCAAAAACAACTTCACCGTCTCGGTTTACCGGATCCTGCCGGAGCGGCTTTATTTCTGGGCCAATCTGGCCAATTCCAAAATGATTTACCAGGAGCTGACCTCGGAGTTTACCGATTTGGAGGGGCTGATCAAGAAGATGGAGGGAGAACAGCTTACCGGCTACATTGATGTGGAATTAAACAATTCCGAAGGCGGGCTCCTGTTTATTTACAAGGGCCAGGTGATCGGCGGATCCTCTGCAGACGGCGCCGGCAGCGTGGACCGCTCCCGGGAGTACCGGGATGACTTAATCCGGCGCTCCAAGGAATACGGCGGCAAGTTCAACGTCAGCCAGGTGTATCTGGAGGGTGAAGCCCGGGAAGCAGAGGCGGTTGACGGAGAAAGGAAAGCCGCTGCAGAGCCCGGGGCAAAGACCAGGTCGACGCGGAAACCCGGGCGTCGGTCTTCGAAAAAAGATGCGGTCAACCGCCGGCGCGTTTTAGAGATGCTGCAGACGCTTCTGGCCGCCCTGGAGTCCCAGGTCCGGGCAAGCCGGAGGATCAAGTCTGATTTTGAGACGCTGCTGAACAAGAAATTTGTCGAGAAAATCGACAAATATGAATTTCTGGATCCTTTTGCCGCAGAGTTCAAGTATTCTGCCGGCCAGGTCCGGTTTACGGGCAATGCCCGGTTAAGTGAACTGGTTGCGGCAATTGAGGAATGTGTTTACGAGCTTGCCGAAGCAAACGGGCTGCTGAGCCCGCTGCGCAGGCAGCTCGATTCCTGGCGCACCGAGTATGTGGACGAAATTGACCGCTTCGATGTGCGCTTGTAACTTCACTGGATTCTCCTCGGGGCACGGGACAGATTCCCGGGTCAGGGCAGATTTTAACGCTGCCTACAATCGGGAGATCAGGCTCAGCACCAGAAACGGATTTTTGACAAAGCTGTCATATATGGCTTGGAGGCAGGATAAGATACAATGACACCGAAGGT
>JBKHJS010000067.1:0-11438 GCA_046537995.1 Desulfobacterales bacterium | reverse complement strand
TTCAGGGTCTAGTTGGAGTATTCCAGTGGGAGTTCGAGTCTCCCCTTCGGCACCACCGAAAGCAGATAAAGGCCGTAATCCCGGATTAAAGGATTACGGCTTTTTTTTGTGTCAAGCCTGCCGCCTGAATTATAAAAAAAGGGCTCAGCCGAAACGGCCGAGCCCTTGATATTGCTGGCGCGCCCGGAAGGATTCGAACCTTCGACCTACGGATTCGTAGTCCGGCACTCTATCCAGCTGAGCTACGGGCGCGGAAAAAATGATTGCACCCTTAATAAGCAATCAGGTATGCCTTGTCAATGATAAGTTGCGGGCGGGATCGATTTCGATCTGCACCCGGCCGATAGTTATGATAAATTGAAGGCCCATGAGTGTAAACGATTTTTACAACAGTTCGGATGCAGCGGCCTTTGATCTGCGGCAGATGGATGCGGCTATTGTCCAGGCGCACAAGGCCCGCCGCGCCGGCGAAGTGCCGGTGGGGGCCGTCGTGGTGGATGCCAACGGAGCCGTGCTGGCGTCTGCATTTAACCAGTGCATTCGCCTTTCGGATGCCACGGCGCATGCCGAGATCCTGGCAATCCGGGCGGCCGCGGATCGCCTGCAAAACTATCGCTTGTTAAACGCGACCCTGTATGTTACGATAGAACCTTGCATCATGTGCATGGGCGCTGTGATCCATGCCCGGTTAAAGCGCGTTGTCTTTGGCACGCGGGACCCAGGGTGGGGAGCTGCCGGGTCCCTTTATGATTTTGCCGCAGACCGGCGGCTGAATCACAGCCCGGAAATCGTCAGCGGGGTTCGTGAAAACGAATGCCGGAAATTGATTGTGGATTTTTTTACGGCAAGACGGGCGAAACAGACCCCATAAAAGTCCTGCCGTATTTTTTTGACATTGTGCGGATTTAACGGCTTTGCATTTGGAAAGGAGCAGCAATTGGCCAATATCGTTATCGTCGGGACCCAGTGGGGAGACGAGGGCAAGGGCAAAATCGTGGACCTGCTGGCCGAGTATTCCGATTATGTGGTGCGCTTCCAGGGCGGCAACAATGCCGGCCATACCATGGTGGTCAACGGGGAGCAATTTATCAGTCACCTGGTGCCTTCCGGGATCATCCAGGGCAAAACCTGTGTTATCGGAAACGGCATGGTGGTGGACCCGGAGGTGCTGATCACGGAGATCGATTACCTGGCGGACAAGGGCGTGGATGTGAGCTCTCAGCGCCTGAAAATCAGTGAGAAGGCTCATGTGATCATGCCGTATCACAAGGCCCTGGATCATGCCAGAGAGGCGGCAAACCGCAAAAAGCAGATCGGCACCACCGGCCGGGGTATCGGGCCCTGTTATGAGGATAAGGCGGCAAGACGCGGCATTCGGTTTGTGGATCTGCTGGACGCCGGGTTCGAGGACAATGTCCGGGCGGTTGCAGAGGAAAAAAACTTTTACCTGACCCGTTTTTATGAGTGCGAGCCCATTGATGTTGAGGACATGATCGCGCGCTTCCGCACGTACCGGGACAGGCTGGCAGACTATGTGAGTGATATTTCCGTGATCATCGACGAGGTGCTGCGTGCGGACAAGCGCGTGCTGTTTGAAGGCGCCCAGGGCACACACCTGGACATTGACCACGGCACTTATCCGTATGTGACCTCTTCAAACACGGTTTCCGGCAACGCGTGCTGCGGTTCCGGGGTCGGGCCCAGGAAAATCGACAAGGTCACCGGAATCGTCAAGGCTTATACCACGCGTGTGGGCAAAGGCCCTTTTCCCACGGAGCTATTTGATGATACGGGAAATTTCATCCAGGAAAAGGGCGCGGAATTCGGTGCGACCACGGGCCGCAGGCGCAGGTGCGGCTGGATTGATACCGTGATGCTGCGAAACGCGGCCCGTCTTAACAGCCTTACGGGGTTTGCGGTGACCAAGCTCGACGTGCTTGGCGAGCTTTCTGAATTAAAGATCTGCACCGGGTATCAGTACAGGGGTAAGCAGGTGAATCATTTTCCCACCAGCTTAAACGTGCTGGCCGAATGTGAACCGGTTTATGAAACCCTGCCCGGATGGGGCGAAGATTTATCCGGGGTTCGCAGTTATGGCGATCTTCCGGAAAATACCCGCGGCTACCTCAAACGCATTGAAGACTTGACAGAGACACCGATAGAGATTATATCCGTAGGACCCGGCAGAAATCAGACCATTATGCTCAACAATCCGTTCCAGTAATCCCCGGAGGTGGCGGGGGCCGGATGATACGGGAACCCCGGGAAAGACGGATGCCGGGCTGATTTGTTGATTTTTTGTTTGACAATCGTTTCATTGTGACCTAAAAATTGCATCCAAACGTCGGGACGTGGCTCAGTCTGGAAGAGCACAGCGTTCGGGACGCTGGAGTCGCTGGTTCAAATCCAGCCGTCCCGACCACTTTCCAACCAAGGGGAAGTGAAGTTTGCAACACCCGAGGAACGTATTTTGTACCTGACGTCCAATCCTTCATGCCCAGGTTTTTTTCCTGCACTCTCCCTGCCGGTAATGTCTGCCTCCAGGTTGTTTTGCTTGTTTACAGGAACGTTCAATTTTTTCAACGCAGCGCAATTTATTTAAAAGGAGTCAATTTTATGCGTAGCTACTGGTGTAAAGGAATGCTGATACTTGCGGCCGCAGTTTTCATGCTGGCCTCCGCACAGCCCGGCCTGGCTGAAAAGGCCGACAGCGGCGACAAAAATGCGGAAGACGCCGGTTACGTGGCAGTAGTCGATGGCGTGGAAATTTCCCGGCAGGACCTGGACAGAAAACTGGACATGATGAAAGCCCGTTATTCCAGCCAGGGAATGCCGATCAAGGGCGAGCGTCTGGCTCAGCTCAGAGAGACCATTCTGGACAACCTGATTGAAAAACAGCTTCTTTACCAGGAAAGCCAGGACGTGGGCATTGAAGTGGATTCTGAGGAAATCCAGTCGGAAATCGACCAGTTAAAAGGCCAGTTTGAAAGCGAGGAAGCCTTTGAGAAAAAAATTGCCAGCATGAACTATTCCGAAGAAACCCTGAGAAAAGAAATCCGGGAGAATACGGCCATCCGGGCCCTTATCGACCAGGAAGTTGCATCAAAGGTTTCTGTGACGGATGCGGACGTGCAATCCTATTACGAGGAAAACAAGCAGGAGTTCGAGGAGCCGGAAAAGGTCCATGCCCGCCATATTTTGATCGAGGCCGGCCCGGATGCAGGTGACAAGGAAAAAGCCAAGGCAAAGGAAAAAATCCGGGAGGTACAGGAAAAGCTCGAGGACGGTGCAGAGTTTGCCGAACTGGCCAGGCAGCATTCCGAGGGGCCGAGCAGCGAAGAGGGCGGTGATTTGGGTTCCTTTACCCGCGGCCAGATGGTTGAAAACTTCGACAAGGCCGCCTTTGACCTGGAGCCCGGAGAAGTCAGCGATATCGTGGAAACCCGCTTTGGCTATCATCTGATTAAAGTGGAGGACAAAACGGCTTCCAGCATGAAATCGCTGGACGAGGTCAAGGACTCCATCCAGGAAAAACTGGAGCGCGAAAAAGTCATGCAGGAGCTGGAGCCTTATATCGAGTCCCTGAAACAAAAGTATCCCGTGGAAAAAAATCTGTCTGAAGCCGATCAGGAGGAATAAGACTTTATTTTCCGGAATTTGATTTTTTTGAAAAACAATAGAAGGGGAATATGAGAAAGACGATTATCAAAGCCACAGGCAGATACCTGCCGTCGAGGCTGGTGACCAACGAGGATTTGACCCGGTGGATGGATACCACTGATGAGTGGATCCGGCAGCGCACCGGTATTGAGCAGCGGTACTGGGTTCCGGAAGAAGGCGGGGTCGGGGCTGCGGACATGGGCCTGGAGGCTTCAAAGATTGCCATGGACCGCGCCGGATGGAAGCCCGAAGACATTGACCTGATTATATTCGCCACCCTGAGCCCGGATATTTTCTTTCCGGGATCCGGATGCCTGTTGCAGCACAAACTGGGCCTGGAGACAACACCCGCCCTGGATATCCGCCAGCAATGCACCGGCTTTTTCTACGGCCTGACCACTGCGGATGCCTATATCAAGAGCGGGTATTACAACCGGGTGCTTTTTGTGGGATCCGAGGTGCACAGTACCGGACTCGACAAGTCCACCGCCGGTCGGGATCTCACCGTGATCTTCGGCGACGGCGCAGGGGCGATCTGCCTGGAGGGCGTGGAAACCGATGCACCCGTGGGTATCCGGGGCGCCTCTTTGCATGCCCAGGGAAAGCATGCGGATGCCCTGATGACCGAAGCTCCGGCCTCCCGCCTGAGCACGCGGCTGACGCATGAAATGCTGGATCAGGGACGCCATTTCCCGGTCATGGACGGCAGAAACGTTTACAAACTTGCATTGACCCGGCTTCCGGAGGTCTCGTACCAGGCCCTGGAAAAGGCCGGCGTGGCGGTTGAAGACGTGGACCTGATCATCCCGCACCAGGCCAACATGCGGATCAATCAGGGTTTCCAGAAAGCGATGAACGTCTCCGAGGACAAGATGTATCACAATATCCAGCGCTTCGGAAACACCACCGCCGGCAGCATTCCCATTGCCCTGGACGAGGCCCTTGAAAAGGGAATTATCGGCAAGTCAAGCACGGTGCTTTTTGCCGGTCTGGGCGCAGGCGTGACCTGGGCGGCGCTGGTTTATCAGTTTGAGGATTAGAAAGGTCCCGGTTTTTTTAAATTTAAATCCCGCCTGAAAAGAAAATATCCAGATATGCGCCAGAAATGGGATCCCCGGTATTGAAAACATGCCCGGGATCCCTGTTTTTTTCCGCCATCTCTTTTCTCAGACCCGAGGCCATGGTTTTGCCCAGTTCCACGCCGAACTGGTCAAACGGGTTGATATCCCATATAAATGCTTCATATACGGTTTTTGCCTCATAGAATGCCAGGAGCCGGCCGATGTTTTCCGGGCTAAGATCTGAGAGCAGCAGTACCGAAGACGGCCGGTTGCCGGAAAATTCACGTGCAGGATGGGACGCATTTGCGCTGCCGCAGGCCAGCGCTTGGGGCTGGGCGATCAGGTTGGCCCACAGTTCCTGGTGGTTGGTCACGCCCTTGGATTTGTTTGTATAATCCGCATGCTGCGGCCGTACCACCCCGATAAACTCAATCGGAAAGGGGCGCCCCTGGTGGGCGAGCTGGAAAAAGGAATGCTGGGCATTGGTTCCGGGCTCACCGAAAACAATCATCCCGGTGTCGCTTTCCACGCGGCGGCCGTCCTGGGTTACGGCTTTGCCGTTGCTTTCCATGTATAACTGCTGGATATGTGCGGGCAGCTTGGCAAGCGGGGCGGAATACGGAATGGTTGCGCATGCCGGATATCCCAGGAAATTGTTGTTCCAGATGCCGATCAGTGCGCTGATCAGGGGCAGGTTTACCTCCACGGGCGCCTCTGCAGCATGCCGGTCCATTTCATGGGCGCCCTTTAAGAACTTCTCAAATCGTTCATACCCCAGGTACAGGCTCAGCGGCACCCCGCCGACAGCAGAGGTGACACTGAAGCGCCCGCCGATGAAATCAAACATGTGAAATACCCGGCGTACCGGGTTGGACGGATCATCACCCGGGCTGCCGGCACTGGTCACGGCAACCAGGTGGTCTTCCGGATGCAGTCCCTGCCGGTGAATCCAGTCACTGGCCAGATTTGCGTTGGCCATGGTTTCGGTGGTGGTATAACTCTTGGATATAACGATCCAGAGGGTGGCCTCCGGGTCGACCTGCCCGGCAAGGGCGCCGAAGCAGTCAATATCCACGTTTGAGAGAAAATGCAGATCAATGCCCTTGTCTGCCTGGGCCTGCATGGCGGTTGCGGCAAACTCCGTGCCCAGATAAGACCCCCCGATGCCGATTACCACGACATGCCGGAAAGGCTTGCCTGTGCTGCCGGTGAGTTCCCCGGCGTGTATCCGGGCGGCAAAATCCTGGATCTCGTGGCAAACCCGGCGGATATCGGCCGTGACATCCCGGCCGTTGACATGTACGGATTGACCCGAAAAATCCCTTGCTGCGGTGTGCAGGGCCGCCCGGTCTTCCGTGCGGTTGACAATGCCGCCGCGGATCATCTCGTTGAATTGTTGCTGCAACTTTCTTTCTGCAGCCAGCTCGTAAAGCTGGCGCATCACGTCATCATCGACCCGCTGGCGGGAAAAATCAAGAAACAGCCCGCCGCCTGAAGCGGAAAATCCGGAAAACCGGTGTTCCCGGCTTACCAGATGTTTTAAATGGTTTTCCGGCAGCGCCATGCGCTCTGCAGAAGCTGCCAGCTTTTTTGCAGATCTGGTTTCGGCAAGCGGGTCTTTTGTCATTGCTTTGCCCTCTTGGTCAATTCGAATCGGTCAGGGCTTCAATAATTTCTGCAAGCACCTTTTCGGCTTCTGTTTCGGCAACGTGGCAGGCACCGGCAGCGCGGTGTCCCCCGCCGCCGTATTTTAACATGAGCTGGCCGATGTTGGCATCCGAGGTCTTGTTGATAATGGATTTTCCCACGGAAAAGGTGGTTTTGCCGGTTTCGGGGTCGTGCTTGACCTGGATGGATACGTTGCACTGCGGGTAAAGCGCGTAAACGATGAATCGGTTGCCCGGATAGATCTGCTGCTGTGATCGGCAGTCCAGGACAACGATATTTTGGTGGATAATTGCACTGGATGTCAATTGAGACTTGTATTTGGCTTCATAATGAAAATAGAGTTCCGCCCGTTGGGCCACATCCGGCATTTGCATGATTTCATCAATGGGCATCCTTCCGATCCAGTCAATCAGGCTGAGCTTGAACTGCTCTTCGGATATGGCGAATTTCCCCCAGTCCTCGATGCCGGTGCGCTTGTCCACGAGAAAATTGAGCAGGGCCCAGTCTGTGGGATACAGGATCTCCTGGCGGGAAAACCGGCCTGCGTCCGCCTTGTCCACGGCTGCCATAATATCGTCAAAAAATTCGGGAAACCCGGATTTTCCGCCGTAATATTCGTAGATTACCCGGGCGGCAGAAGGGGCATCCGGATCAATGATGTGCCTGGGATCCGCCTTGTTTCTCAGGGCTTCGGACAAATGGTGGTCAAATGCCAGCCAGGCACCGGGCACATACGGCAGGTTGGCAATGATATCGGTCTCCCGGACCGCGACCTGGCCTTCCTGCATCACGCTGGGATGATCAATGAGAACGATTTGCCCGATCATTTCAAGATGCCGCAGCAATACGGCACAGACCAGTCCGTCCAGGTCGCTTCTTGTCAGGAGACGATATTTTTGGCTTTCCATGAATTCTTTTCAGATCGTTTATGGTCGTGAGCATAAGTGTTTTGCAGTGAAGCGTTTTTATAGCACAAAAAAATTCCGGCTTCAAGAAGTCTCCTTTAACAGCTTGATATCAAGGAACTTTCTCAAAATTGGTGGACAAGGCCGGGCAGAATTGGTAGGAATCTGTTTTAAACAACCATCCCGCGGACCCGGGGGATTGCATTTGCGCGGAAATCAACTACGGACAGCAGGCCATGATTCAGGAACTGATCGGTAAAGGCGTCAAAATTCCAAATCCGGAAAGCATTGAACTCGCCCCGGAGGTGGACGGCCGGCGCATTCTGCCGGGGGCCACGATCCATGCCGGCTGCCGCATCCGGGGGGCGGATACGCTGATATGCGCAGGGGCGGAAATCGGAAAAGAAGCCCCCGCTACAGTGGAAAACTGCCTGGTCGGACCTGATGCGGAACTTAAAGGAGGATACTTTAAGGGCTCGGTTTTTCTGAAAAAAGCTTCTGTCGGCTCTGGCGCCCAGGTCCGGGACGGCACCATCTTCGAAGAACAAGCCAGCGCAGCCCACACCGCCGGGTTGAAACAGACCATTTTGTTTCCGTTTGTCACCCTGGGCAGCCTGGTGAATTTCTGCGATTGCCTGATGGCCGGGGGCACCGGCAAAAAAAACCACAGCGAGGTCGGCAGTTCATACATTCATTTCAACTTCACGCCCCAGCAGGACAAGGCCACACCTTCGCTGATCGGGGACGTGGCACACGGCGTGATGATCAACCAGGCGCCGATTTTTCTGGGCGGGCAGGGCGGTCTGGTGGGCCCCTGCCGGCTGGCCTACGGCACGGTTATTGCGGCGGGCACCATCAACCGCAAGGACGAGCTCCGGCCCGGGCGGCTGATTTTCGGGGGCCCCGGCAAATCGGGAAACGCCCCGTATCACGGCGGACTTGTTTATCGGAATATCAAGCGCATTGTACTGCACAACCTGCATTATATCGCCGGTCTCCAGGCCCTGCGGCACTGGTACGAACACGTGCGCAGCCGGTTTATATCTGAGACCATGCCTGAAGAACTTTACAGCGGGCTTGTCCTTACACTGGATGCCTGTATTGAAGAACGCATCCGGCGCCTCGGCGAATTTGCGGGCAAAATGCCGGAATCTTTAAAAAATTACCAGGCATCAGCCGGGCAGGGCGCCTCTGATACCCTGCTTTCCCAGAAAAGGCAGTTGTATGAAAACTGGTCCCGGCTGGAGCAGGAACTGCGCACAGGTGGACAATCCGTGGAAAGCCTGGAAAAGCGCGATGCCTTTTTAAGCCAGATCCGGGATCAGATCGAAACAGGCGGCGATGATTACATTACCGTCATCCAATCGCTTAATCCGGATACGGCTGCAGCAGGCACTGACTGGCTCATGGAAATCATCGAAGCCCTGAGCGATCGGTGGCTTGCCATGATTCCGGCTTTTAACAGCGCATAAACCGGTTTCAACCGGCACTGCACCGATGACACCACAGGAGAAACGCACTGACCATGGAATCGCTTTTTGGTACGGACGGAATTCGCGGCGTGGCAAACCAGTATCCGATCACCCCGGAAATCGCCCTGCACGTGGGCCGTGCAGTGGCTGCGGTGCTCAAGACCAACAGCCGTTCGCGCATTGTTATCGGAAAAGACGGCCGGATTTCCGGGGACATGCTGGAAGCGGCCCTGGCTGCCGGGATCTGTTCTGCGGGCGCAGACGTGTACCTGGCAGGCATCATCTCCACGCCCGCGGTGGCGTTTCTGGCCACTGCGGTCAGTGCGGATGCCGGCATCGTGGTTTCTGCATCCCACAATCCTTACGAGGACAACGGCATCAAGATTTTTGACAGCCAGGGGTTCAAGCTTAACACCGACACCGAGCAGGTTATTGAGAATCGGGTCCTGAATCCGGATTCGGATTTTTCCCCGGCAACCGGCGATCAAATCGGGATTATCCATTCCATGCCTGATGCCTGTGACCGGTATACGCAGTTTTTGAAGCAAAGCATGAAAGAAGCGGATAATTTAAAGGACCTGCACCTGGTGATAGACTGTTCCAACGGCGCAACTTCCATGATTGCCCCCCGGGTGTTTTCCGAGCTCGGGGCCGGGGTCACGGTTTTATCCGATCAGCCCAATGGCGTCAATATTAACGCGGATTGCGGATCCCAGCACATTGAGCCCTTGCGGAAAGCCGTGAAGGATGCCGGGGCGGATGTGGGCCTTGCCTTTGACGGAGACGGAGACCGGCTGATTGCAGTGGATGAAACCGGCAGCCCGGTGACCGGGGACCACATCCTGGCGATTTGCGCCCGGCACATGAAGCAGGCCGGGGTGCTGAAAAACAACCTGGTGGTCAGCACGGTGATGAGCAATGTCGGGCTGATCAACGCGTTAAAGCAGATGGGGATCCGGCACATGGTCACGGACGTGGGGGACAGGTATGTGCTGGACCGGATGCGCACAAGCGGCGCCGTGCTCGGCGGGGAGGACTCCGGGCACATGATTTTCCTGGATCATCACAGCTCCGGAGACGGTATCATGACGGCCATCCGGCTTCTGGAGGCCATGCACTGCGCCGGTCAACCCCTTTCGGCGCTGCGCGGCATCATGGATGTCTTTCCGCAGGTGTTAAAAAACGTGCGGATCCGGCAAAAAACCGATATTTATCAGTTCCCGGAAATCGCACAGGTCATTGAAAGGGTGGAATCCCACCTGGCAGACCGGGGAAGGGTGCTGGTCAGATATTCCGGCACCCAACCCCTCTGCCGCGTGATGGTTGAAGGTCCTGACCCGGATGAAACCGATCGCCTGTGCCAGGACATTGTGGACGTGGTGAGCGAAAACCTGGGCGAATAGATCCTTACCGCCGCCCGCCGAAGATATAGAGCAGCATGATAAACAGGTTGATAAAGTCCAGGTACAAAGACAGCGCACCTATGATGGCGCCTTTTCTCACAACGCCGGCCTCCAGCCCCTCGGGCTGGGTCAGGGCCATGTTTTTAAGCTTCTGGGTGTCGTAGGCGGTAAGCCCGACAAATACCAGTACCCCGATATAGCTGATAATCATGGCCATGCCCGAGCTCTGCACGAACATGTTGACCACGGAGGCGATGATAATGCCGATCAGTCCCATGAACAGGAAATTGCCCCAGGAGGTCAAATCCCGTTTCGTGGTCATGCCGTATATGCTGCAGGTCACGAACGTGGCCGCACATATGAAAAAAACCGAGGCAATGGAGGTGCTGGTGTAAACCAGGAATATAAAGGACAGGGTCAGTCCGTTGAGCGCGGCATAAAGCAGAAAAAGCCCCGTGGCCGTGGATGCCTCCATTTTTTGAATCCGGGCGCTCAAGTAAAAAACCATGCCGAGCTCGGCAATGATCAGCCCGAAAAATACCATGGGCACGCCGAAAATCAGCTGGTTCAGGGTCTGGTTGTGCGCGGCGAAATAGGCCACGATCCCGGTCAGTGCCAGGCCTCCGGCCATCCAGTTGTACACGCTGCGGATAAAACTGTTGACCCGTACCTGGGTACGGGTGTCCTGGCGGGTGGTTGCCGTCTCTGCCATTGGTGCCTCCTTTAGTTGGTAAGCGCTATATGAATTTAAACAAAATAAATGATCATGCATTCGGCGTTCAAATCTGAAATAAGATAACACATCCGGCGGCATTTTCAAGACAGATCGTTTTTAAACAGGCGTTTTTGGGGTTCATGAGACGAAAGCAGATATACCGGCACCTCATTGAAGTGGCGGAAAAAACCGGCATCCGGGTTATTGAGCAGAACCTGCGCGCCACCGGTATCAATGCGCAAAGCGGGTTGTGCCGGGTAAAAGGCGAGTCTGTTTTTATCATGGACAAGAACCTGGCAGTCAATGAAAAAATCCGGGCCCTGTCTGCCTGCTTAAAGCAAATGCCCCTGGAGGATATATACATCATGCCCGCTGTCCGTGATCTGCTGGATTCGTCTTCGTAAATTTTTATTACCCCGCGGCGGTATTTTCGCAGAAAGGAAAACTGTGAGCGCCTTGGCTGACCGGCGGTCGCGAAAAAGGAGTTTCCTCGCTCCAGAGTACGCAAAAAAAAGCAATTCCCTTCTTTTTGCGAGAACATCTTTATTGATTCC
>JBKHJS010000066.1:0-11456 GCA_046537995.1 Desulfobacterales bacterium | reverse complement strand
CGTCAAAGGCGATGCCGTCGGGGAATCCGAGATCGCCCAGGGGTTCGGGCCCGTAGGTTTCGCGCGCGGTCAGGGCGCCCCCGGAGGTAATGGCAAAGCGCGTGATCGCCCGCCGGGTGGTTTCGGCCACGTACAGGTACTTTTCTTCCGCGTCAACAGCGATACCGTTGGCAAAATAAAGCCCGTCTGCCGCAACCCGTGTCCGGCCGCCTTCCATGACAACTACACAGCCGTCTGCAGCAGGTTGGCGGAGTGCGGCTTCCAGGTCCCCGGCTGTGGAGTTGGAAACCCAGAGCCGGTCCCGGCTGTCCATAAACGGAAAATTGGGCGTATTTACCGGCCTGCCGTCTGCCTCGGCAAACAAATCCGTGTGTTTTCCGTCCGGGGCCAGCGACTGCACCCGACCGTTTCCGATATTGGCAATGATGCAGTTGCCGCGGCGATCCAGGCAGATGCCGTTGGGCACTCCGCCCACATCCCCAAAAAGCCCGGTTGTTCCGTCCGGACGAATGCGGCCGCAGCATCCGCGCGCATCTGCTGTAAAAACCGTACCGTCGGCAAGCGCCATGACGCCCTCGGGACGGGCCAGACCGCTGCCGAGGGTATTTATCCGGGATATATCCATACGCCGCAGCTATCCCTGATGTTCATCCCGGAGCAGATCGTTTACGGTTTTGACCGGGTTAAAGGTAATCAGTGGCACCTCCACGAATATCGTGTTCCACTTTGCCATGCCGCCGTTCCACAGCCCCGGATGCTCCAGGGCTTTCAAATCCCGGCCGTCCCTGGATTTCACGGATATGAAAACCGCCTCGTGATCCACGTACTGATGCAGATCATAAGGGCTTCCGCTTCGGTCCCGGACACTGGCCACGATATCCACGGGGTTAAAATGCGTGAGCCGTTTTAAAAAAGCCTGCTGATCCGGATTATCCGGGTCAATCTGGGCATTTTCCACGATCTGAATGGAGGTGCCGCCCTCCCGGTCTTTTACCCAGAACGGGCCGCCCCCGGGCTCGCCCGTGCTGGGCACCATGCCGCACACCCGCAGGGGACGCTGCAGCCGGTCCTTTAAAAACAGGCGCTTTTCCTCGGGCGTGGCATTTTCCAGATGCTCGGGCATGCTGATACACAGTTCGTTTTTCACAAACGCGGCCGCAGCTTCAATGTCGCTCTCTCCGGCATCTTCGCCGGCAATGCGATCCAGAATTTCACCGATTTTTTCTTCGATCATCACAAGATATCCACCCAGCACCTTTTTCCACCGATGGGTTTCCTCCTTGAGCCGATCCGGAACCACGTTGTCCACGTTCTTGATAAAAATCACATCCCCGGAAAGCTGGTTGAGGTTTCCGATAAGCGCACCGTGCCCGCCCGGCCGGAACACCAGGTTTCCATCCGAATCCCGAAACGGGCGGTTATCCATGTCCACTGCGATCGTATCCGTGGACATGGACTGCTCGGAAAAACCCACCTCATATTTTATCCCGTTGGCACTTTCATAATCTTCTTCCACCCGGCGCAGCAGCCCCTCAAACCCGGCCCGGTGTTCCGGGGAAACGGTAAAGTGCAGGCGGCAGATTCCCTTCCTGTCCTTGACATAGGCCGCGGCTTCGACCAGGTGCTCTTCAAAGGCCGTGCGCGCGCCTGGTTTATCCTTGTGAAACAGGATCAAACCCTTGGGTTTTGACGCATACCCCAGCCCCTTGTCCGTGAGCACATAATCAATAATCTGCGTGAAATCCCCTTTTCGCCGGAGATCTTCCAGGTTGTACCCGTCATATTTCATCCGCAAGCGCAGGGATTCATAAAAGGCAAACCGTTCAATGTTGTCCATGAACCTGCGCACCTCGGCATACGCCCCGTCCTTTTTTCCGGCCAGTTCCACGATACGGTCGTATTCGATCTTCTCGTGATCATTTGCGATTTTCAGCAGGGATCGGAACATGCGGGTTGCCGCACCCGAGGCGGGAACAAACTTGGCAACCTCCCGCCGCCCCGCCGCGTGTTCGTACATGCGGATATATTCTGAAAGTTCCGGGTCGGACAGGCGCTTGATGCCATCGCCAACCGTGCAGGGCCGATCCAGATTCACATACGGGGCGCCCTTTTCAAAAATGGCCACCTGCTTTTCCACTTCCTCTGCGTCCAGACCGTGCGCCTGTATCCGGGCGACATCCGAACTGGTCAGCTCAACGCGATTCATTTACCAAAACTCCCTTGCTTGATGTTCACTACCGATAACCTCTGATATATCCCAATATAATACGAACCTGCCTGATCCGTCAAATCACACCGGTCCATGCCGGCTGCGCCCGGATTCGTTGACCCGGTGCAGGGCCACCTTAAAAAGCACCGGGCCCGCGATCTGGTTGATGGCAATTACTGCCAGCACCACGGTATGCAGATGGTTGCCGATTTCGGGGAATTCCCCCATGGCAAGCTGGGCCAGGCCAATGGCGACCCCGGCCTGGGTTAAATACGTCATCCATGCGCAGTATTGGTAGTCTTTGGGATCGCCCAGGACCCGGCCCGCGGCCCAGCTTCCGGCAAACAAGCCGGCAGCCCGCGCCAGGACCAGCCCCACGGCCAGCGGCCAACAAAGGATCAGGGATCCGAAATCCAGGGCGGCCCCGGCCAGGGAGAAAAACAGCACGTAAACCGGCAGGGCGATCCGATCCAGGCTTTCCATAAAATACCCGCCCTGCCCGGTAAAATTGCGGATAAAAAACCCCGCGCTCATGCATATCAAAAGCGGCTCCAGGTGAAGGGACATTTGCGCGTTTTCCGCCATGTATTCGTTAAACCCGATGGAAGCCCGGCTCACGGCAAACGCGATAAAAATCAGAAAAATCAGAAAATCGAATTTCACCCGCCGGATGTACAGGGAAATGCCCTTTCCCAGCAGCGCGCCAATGGCCAGGGAAATAATAATCTCCCATCCCAGGGCAACCGCGGTATTCCACTGCATGCCCCCGCCGGCAAATAACAGCTGCCTGGACACGGCAAGGGCGGATGTGAACATGATGATGACCAGGATATCCGTGAGCAGTGTGACACCGAGAACAGTTTCCGTAAACCTGCCGGAAGCGCGGCATTCACTGATTATGGCAATGGTTGAAGACGGCGAACGCGCAACCGAGATAACACCGATCAAAACGGCAAAGGCGGCAAGCTGAACAGTTGAAAACCCCGCAGTGACGTCGAAAAAGGAGGCGAAAAAAAACACGAATCCCACCACCAATGCAAGCACGAAAACCGTGATAAGCAGTATGTGCAGGAAAATGGCCCAGCCCCGCTTTTTCATCACTGCAAGCTGCAGCTCGGCCCCCGCTGCCAGCGCAATGACGCTTAAGGCCAGTTCATCGATGAGCTTTAGCTGGTCCACGGTCTCGGCGCAGAGAAATCCGCTCACAAAAGGCCCGGCCAGAATCCCGGCAAAAATATATCCCGAAAGCATGGGCAGCCCGAGAGTTCGCACGAGCCTGGCAATCACGAACGCCGCCAGCAGCATCCCGCCCAGCGCCAGGTTGATCCAGCCGTCTGCCGGCGTGTCCATCCCGATGCCGACCCATTTGACCCCCATGACAAAAGCGCCCAGCAAAAGGAGGATCAAAAGGTAAACCGCATGACTTTCCCCTGCATATTGCCGCCGGTTCATGACTTCACCCCCCGGATCAGCCGATGGGCAAAATAGGGACCCGCCATTTGCGTCAAAACAATTGCGGCAAGCGCAAAACCGACCGCTGCGGATACTTCCGGCCCGGAAAACCGCTGCTGGAAATCCAGCAGGATGGCCAGGGCCAGCCCGCCCTGCTCCAGCAGCCCCAGGCCCAGCAAGCCCGGATAAGTATAAAGGCCGGGCACCACACGAGTGGCAATCCACCCGCCGGAAATTTTTCCCGCAAGACGCAGCATGAAGTATAGTCCCGCTGGCAATGCAATCCAGAATCCGGATAACTGCCACTGGGCGCCCAGGAATATAAGCAGCACAAGGTAAACCGGCTTTTCAATGCTCACCAGGAGGCCGAATATTTTCTCTTTCTCCCGGGTCAGGTTGACCAGGATGAGTCCCAGGAAAAAATTGGCCGGCAGCGGCGAAAACCCGACCTGAACAGCCGCCCCGCTTGTCAGCACGGTCATGCCGATAATGACCAGGGCCAGTTCATCGGTGCTCCGGCGACGGGCAAGAAGCAGGGCATAAAGAATCAGCACGGCAGTGAGCACTGCCGAAAGCAGCAGTGCCATGACCAGGGAATTTATGCCCGGCGGCCCGGGCCGGAAAAAATAAATCCAAACAAGCAGAGCCATGGGCAGCAGCGCTTCAAGGCTTACCATGTAACGCAGCAGACGCAGGGTTTTGTTTCCGGCAGCCGTATGTCCGGCCCCTGCCACAACCAGCCCGGACTGGGAGGTGCACGCAGCCGCTGCGGAAAGAACCAGCGCGACAATCACATGCAGGGAACCGGACATGGGAATAAACAGGGGCAAAAGGGGGTACAGGCAGCAAAACACAAACAAAATCGTGACCCCGCTTTCCAGGAAAACAGCCAGGAAAAACGGCGGCGGAAACCGCCGAATCAAGGCCGCCTCAAACTGAAATCCGGCCAGCAGGCCCACCCATCCAAGCGCTAGGCCGGAAAACGGCGACAGGTTGGCGATGGTGGTCTCATCGAGGATATTGGAGAACCCGGGACCCAAAAGCAGGCCAATGATCAGGAATTCCAGGCCGGTCAGGTGAAGCCAGGAAAACCTGCTGCGACGGCCGGCAATTCTGCGGAAACTCAGATGATAGCCGCCGAATGCCGCCGCGATCACCAAGGACAAAGCAATCAAGAGTTTCATGGCTCCAAATTGGCCGATTTTTCCGCAAAAATCAAGAAACTTGCGGCCTTTTCCAAACACTGCCGCACGAATTTGCATTCAGGTGCATGCATGTTATCTTTGTGGTGATTGCGAAAAATGCCGTACAATTCGGAGGGCAGGCATGTCGGACATGGTCAAGCACCCGGAAACCTATTTCTCCGGGTTCATCCCGGAGCGGGACGGGCTTTTGCGGAAACTCGAGGTGGAAGCGGAAAAAGAGCAGATCCCGATCGTGGGGCCGGTGGTGGGCGAGCTGCTGTTCGTGCTGGCCCGGGCCGCGGGGGCGGCAAACATCCTGGAGCTGGGCACGGCCACCGGGTATTCGGCCATATACCTGGGCCGGGCATGTGCGCCCGCAGGCGGGCGCGTGGTGACCCTGGAAAATGATCCGGACATGGCAGCCCGGGCTGAGCGAAACCTGGCCGAAGCCGGCCTGTCAGAAACAGTCTCGGTTCGCACGGCAGATGCCCTGGCCGCCCTGCCGGAACTTGACGGGCCGTTTGACTTCGTGTTTCTCGATATTGAAAAAAAGGATTACCAACCCGCCTTGTCCGCCTTGTCCGATATCGTGCGTCCGGGTGGGCTGCTGATCGCCGACAACACGGGATTTCGGGACGCAAACGCCTTTAACCGGGATATTTTCGATAATCCGGCCTGGCGCAGCGTCCAGATCCTGTCGTTTCTGCCCATGCACTCGGCGCGCCACGACGGGCTGTGCTTTGCCGTGCATGTCCCGGAGGCATGACCGGGAGATCAGACCCGCGCGCTTTTCTTTTGCACTCCCGCGGCTCGGGCATCCACTTCGATCACCGAGTTCCGGCTGCCGTATGTATTTTGGCATGAAAGACCATTGGCGGGATCAAGCAGCCAGTTGCCGTCCACGCGGAACTTGTACTCATACCGGCCCGGGGGCAGCATCACGGTTTTCTCCCAGAAACCGCCGGGTTTTCGTTTTAAAAGATGCCTGTGTTCATCCCATTTATTGAAATCCCCGCTGACACAAACCTCGGTGACATCCGGCGCGGTCAGGCGAAACACAACCCGCCTGCGGCCCTTGTTGGCATTGTTCATGATACCCCCTTATGGCTTGTTTGCAGTTTCAATCCGCTTATTTGAACCGGCAATCAACTCTGATTAATTATAATGCCGCGGGCCGGAGTTTTCAACTTTTTTCAAAGCCAGCCGTCACAAAGATCCAAAATATTTTTTTCTGAAGGATTTTTACAATCCCGATGCTGCTGTTTACGGACGGCAAAACAAAAAAGGGTTATGACCGGAGTCATAACCCTTTGCGTTGAACTGGCTGAGGGTCCAGGATTCGAACCTGGGTTAACGGGGCCAGAACCCGTCGTCTTGCCGCTAGACCAACCCTCAATAACTTGTAATTATATAAAATAGCAAAAAAGGCGGCGGTGTCAAGGCAATTTTTGAAAACGCCTTCACGCTTCTGCCGAGACCTGTTCGGCCATGAAGGAAACGGCCCGGTTGAGCCGGGAAACGGTTTCTTCGCGGCCCAGCACCTCGATCATTTCAAAAATCCCCGGGCTCACGGTTTTGCCGGAAAGGGCCAGGCGCACTGGCTGGGCGATCTTGCCGAACTTAAGGTCATGGGTTTCCATGACCTGCATGAAGGCCGCTTCCAGCTGTTTTTCTTCAAACGGCTCGGTTTTCTCCAGGGCTTGTATCAGCTGGCGCAGGGGCTCGATCAGCCCGGGCTTGAAAAGCTTTTTCACCCCTTTTTCCTCGTAGGATTCCGGCGGCCTGAAATAGAATTCCGCGCCGTCGGCCATCTCCCCAAATGTCTTGCTGCGGGGCTTTAATGTTTGAATCGCCCTGTAAAGGTATTCGTTTTCCTCTGCCTCGATTCCCCGCTGCCGCAGAAACGGGATCAAATGGGGCGCCAGAACCTTTTCCGCGGTGTTTCGGATGTGCTCGGCGTTTAAGGCCAGCAGCTTTTCCGGGTTAAATACCCCGGCGGAACGGCCGATGTGGGTAATGTCAAACTTTTCGATCAGCTCGTCCCGGGTAAAAAACTCCTGGTCTCCGTGGGACCAGCCCAGGCGCACCAGGTAATTCAAAAGTGCGTCCGGATAATACCCCATGTCGCGATAGGCGGTGACCGACATGGCCCCGTGCCGCTTGCTCAGCCGGGCCTTGTCATGGCCCAATACCATGGGTACGTGGCCGAAATCCGGCACTTGCGCCTCCAGGGCGCGGTAAAGCAGGATCTGCTTGGGGGTGTTGCTGATGTGATCATCGCCCCGGATGATGGTGTTGACTCCCATTTTGATGTCATCGACCACCACTGCCAGGTTGTATACGGGCATGCCGTCGCCCCGCTGGATAATGAAATCATCGAGCTCTGCATTGGGAAAAACGATGTTGCCCCGGATTTTATCCGCAACAACCGTGTTGCCCATCCGGGGGGATTTAAACCGCACCACCGCCCCGGGCTGGGCGGAAAGGTTTTTTTCCCGGCAGGTGCCGTCGTATCCGGGGTTGCCGCCGGTTTCCCTGGCTTTGCGGCGCATCTCCTCGACTTCCTCCTTCGAGCAGGTGCAGTAATAAGCGTTGCCGGTATCAAGGAGCTTTTGAATGCACTGTTTATAGATATCCAGCCGGGCGGACTGGTAATAAGGCCCTTCGTCCCAATCAATGCCCAGCCAGTTCAACGCATCGAAAATGGCATCCACGTACTGACCAGTGGAACGCTCCGCGTCCGTATCCTCGAAGCGGAGGATAAACCTGCCGCCGTGATGTCGGGCATACAGCCAGTTAAAAAGTGCGGTGCGGGCGCCCCCGATATGAAGGTACCCGGTCGGGCTGGGGGGAAAGCGGGTGATTATCGGATCCATTTTGACTATCCTGTATATTCCTGTTATTTTAATCCTGCTTTTTATCTGCAAGGCGCTGCTGTGTGAACTTAAAAACAGGTTATTATAACTGACGCGCGCGGCAAAATCAAGGACACTTTTAAAGGCCGCCCTGAAATCCCTTGACAACATACGGATTTTAACATACTAGACGTAATAACATTTTTTGGCAGGTTTCGTAAAATTGAAATAAATTTCAAATAGTTGGGAGAGAATCAAAATGGCCGTACCCAAGCATAAAGTATCCAAATCCAAGCGGGACAAGCGCCGGACTCACCAAAAAGCCGAGGCGCCGGGACTGACCCGGTGCACCCAGTGCGGCGAAACCGTCATGTCCCACCGGGCATGCCCGGAATGCGGTCATTACCGGGGCCGCAGCGTATTGAACATAGAGGAATAGTTTTTCACGCCGGCGCATCTCATGCGCCCGTCCGAATTATAGCCACTTTCAACAGGCACCCGGAACGCGGGCAAAAGACGCCTGCGGGCTGCACCCGGAAAAAGCGGCGGTATTTGCGCATAGATCTGAGGAGCTGCACTTATGAACATTGAAGATAAAGTCAAAAAGCTGATTGCGGAAAAACTCGAGGTTGACCCGGGCGACGTGGTCCCCAAGGCATCGCTAATCGACGACCTGGGCGCGGACTCCCTTGCCATCGTGGAGATGATCATGACCATGGAAGAGGAGTTTGACATCGAGGTTCCGGATGAAGACGCCGAACAGCTTCGAACCGTGGAAGACGCCATCAAATATATCCAGAAAAAAACCCAGGCCTAATCCGGCTGCAGGAATTCTTTTTACCGCAGGCACCATCCAACACCAGGCAGATGATACGGGAAAACACCATGAGCCCAGTTGCCCTCGGATGCGATCACGCAGGATACGAACTCAAGGAGACCGTTAAGGGGTATTTGGACACCCTCGGATTCGAGGTTGCGGATTTCGGGACCGATAGCGAAGCGTCCGTGGATTATCCGGATTTTGGCATCCGGGTGGCCCGAAGCATTGACAAGGGCGAATACGACCGGGGAATTCTGATTTGCGGCACCGGCCTCGGCATGTCCATGGTGGCCAACCGGTTTGCCGGGGTACGCGGGGCGCTCTGCAACGACCTGTTTTCCGCCATCATGAGCCGGCGCCACAACGATGCCAATATCCTGATCATGGGCGGCCGGGTGATCGGCACTGAACTGGCCCGGGAAATCGTGCGGACCTGGCTGGAAACCCCGTTTGAAGGGGGACGCCATAGCCAGAGACTGGAAAAATTCTGCGAATTTTAAGCCCCCGCATTTCTGCACGGTTTTTGCAGCCCGGCCGGACAACCACCAGACGAGAGGAAACAGCATTTGACCGATATTACGGATAAAAACGCAAAGGCCAGCGACCTGGTTTTAAAAATGAGCGCCCTGGAACAAATCGACCCGGATATCGCCGGGGCGGTTGCAGACGAATACGACCGGCAGAAAAACACCCTGGAGCTCATTGCCTCGGAAAACATTGTCAGCCCGGCGGTCATGGCCGCCCAGGCAAGTGTGATGACCAACAAGTATGCGGAAGGATATCCGGAGAAACGTTATTACGGTGGATGCGAATTCGTCGATATAGCCGAAACCAAGGCCATCGAACGCGCAAAAGATCTTTTTGGCGCCGAATATGCCAACGTGCAGCCGCATTCCGGCTCTCAGGCCAACATGGCGGTCTTTTTTGCGCTGCTGGAACTCGGTGATACCATCCTGGCCATGGACCTTGCCCATGGCGGGCACCTCACCCACGGCGCGGCAGCCAGTTTTTCCGGGCGGTTTTACAAGTTCGTGCACTACGGCGTGGACAAAAACACCGGCCGAATCGACTACGACCAGGTGGCCGCGCTTGCCGAAAAGCACCGGCCTAAAATGATTATCGCAGGGGCCAGCGCCTATTCGCGGGTCATTGATTTTAAAAGGTTTTCCGAAATTGCAAAATCCGTTGGCGCCTATTTCATGGTGGATATGGCCCATATCGCCGGGCTCATCGCCGCAGGCGAGCATCCCTCCCCTGTACCCTACGCGGATGCCGTGACCTCAACCACGCACAAGACCCTGCGCGGCCCCCGGGGTGGATTGATCCTGGCCAGGACCAACCTCGACAAGAAGCTCAACAAGGAAATCTTCCCGGGTATCCAGGGCGGCCCCCTGATGCACGTGATCGCAGCCAAGGCAGTAGCTTTCAAAATGGCCAAATCCCAGTCATTCAAGGACTACCAGGCAAGGGTGGTCCACAATGCGCGGACCCTGTCCGGGGTACTGCAGGAAAACGGAATTGAACTGATTTCCGGGGGAACGGACAATCACATGATGCTTGCCGATCTCCGCAACCTGGGCATCACCGGGAAAAAGGCCGAAGAAGTCCTGGGAATGGCGGGCATTACGGTAAACAAAAACGCGGTCCCGTATGATACGGAAAGCCCGTTTGTGACCAGCGGCATACGGATCGGCACGCCGGCGGTGACCACCCGGGGGATGAAAGAAGCGGAAATCAAGGAAATCGGAGGGTATATCGCGGATGTATTAAAGCACCCCGATGATGCGGACCGGATCGATCAAATCCGAAAACAGGTGGAAACCCTGTGCTCCGGCTTTCCGCTGTATGATGCAACCGCATAACCGCCCGCCTTCATTCCTGCCGACGCTGACTTCTCGCCGGGCGGGCGTTTTGCAATGAAAAGGCACCAGGTACCATGACCCGAACCGGTCAGCGGCCATCGTGGGACACCTATTTCATGGATATCGCAAACCTGGTATCCAGGCGCTCCACCTGTTTGCGGCGGGCGGTCGGCGCGGTCGTCGTCAAGGAGCACCGCATCCTGGCCACCGGATACAACGGCGCACCTGCCGGAATCCGCCATTGTTCGGAAGTCGGGTGCCTGCGCGAATCCATGAACGTCGAATCCGGCCAACGCCACGAATTGTGCAGGGGCATCCACGCAGAACAAAACGCCATCATTCAGGCAGCATACCACGGCGTGCCCATACGCGGCGCCATCCTCTTCTGCACGAACCTGCCGTGTACAATCTGCACAAAGATGCTCATCAATGCCGGCATTGCCGAGATCTGTTACCAGGAAGGCTATGCCGACCAACTTTCGCGGTCTCTTCTCGATGAGGCCGGCATCATTCTGCGGGAGGTCAAAGGAGGTTGCCGATGAAATGCCCGTTTTGCGGAGAAAACAACAACAAGGTCATTGATTCCCGGCTGAGCAAGGAAGGCAACGCCATCCGCCGGCGGCGGGAGTGCATTGACTGCGCCCGGAGGTTTACCACCTATGAAATCGTGGAGGAAATGCCGCTGATGATCATCAAGAAAGACAAGCGGCGGGAGGTTTTCAGCAGGGACAAGGTCCGCTCCGGTCTCAAAAAAGCCTGCGAAAAGCGGGAAATCAGCATGAACAGCATTGAAACCTTTATCGAGGAACTCGAAAGAGATCTCCGGGAATCCGAGGAAAAGGAGATCCCCTCACGGGTTATCGGGGAAAAAATCATGGCCAAGCTCCACGAGCTCGACAAGGTGGCCTATGTCCGGTTTGCTTCGGTATACCGGGATTTCAAGGACGTCCACGACTTTGTCACCGAGCTCAGAACCCTGCTGGACCACAGGTAAACCTCCTCCCGCAGGCATTTCGCGGAACCTTTCTTTTTTGAAAATACATTACATAAAACCACGAAGATCACGAAGGACAC
>JBKHJS010000065.1:0-11608 GCA_046537995.1 Desulfobacterales bacterium | reverse complement strand
ATACATATTTATTGCAAGAAAAAAATCCCGGGCGACTGCTCCCGGTCAACAGGCCGCAGGGATTCATCTTGACAACAGGATAATACAGGTGGTATTGTTGTGTTTCTGTGCATAATTTAATTATTTGAAATTACATAATATTGCCCGATGCAATCCATTTGTAAAAAATTATACATACAAGGCTGGTGAATTCAAACATGAGATCAATTCCCCCTCGCGTCAAAATAAACTTTTTCCCCAAAGTATCCGTTGCGGTCCTATTCTTTTTCTGCATCCTTTTCATAGGCGGGTGTGCAAGTCTGAACGGGTGGCTGAAGAACAACACCGCCAGCGGGCAGAACAAGGCGGATTCAGAACAGAAGTCCGAATCCGCGGAAGCGGCTGCGGCAAATGACAGCGAGATCCGCTTTCTTCCCCTCATGCCCCCGGGCAGTGAAACCGACAGCCAGGACAAAAGCGAGGCCGGACCTGAAACCCTGGCCGAAACCGAGTCCCAGGAAGACCCGGGAGCCGGGTCTGATATGGCCGCCCACATACCCCCGCAAAACAACGGCATCCAGTCGCGCTTTGACAAGTCCCTTGAATTTTACCAGGCATCCCAGGAATACTGGCAGCAGGGCGAACTGGAAAGCGCCCTTGACGCGCTGGACAAGGCCTATGCCATGATTAATAATATCGAGACCGGCGATGCACCGAAGTTCAGCCAGCAAAAAGACGACCTCAGGTACATGATCTCCAAGCGGATTCTTGAGATCTACGCCTCCCGGTATACCACGGTCAAAGGAAATCATAACGCCATCCAACTCGTTATGAACGAGCATGTGGAAGATGAAATCAATCGCTACACCACTGGCCCGGCCCGGCGTTTTTTTATCAACGCCTACCGTCGTTCGGGCAAATACCGGCCCCATATTGTGAAAAAACTCGAAGAAGCCGGCATTCCGGAGGAACTTTCCTGGCTGCCGCTGGTGGAAAGCGGGTTTAAGACCAAGGCGCTTTCCAGTGCCAGGGCCCTGGGCATGTGGCAGTTTATTGCCTCAACAGGCTACAAGTTCGGGCTGAAACGGAACCGCTACATTGACGGGCGGCTCGACCCGTATAAATCCACCCAGGCGGCCATCGATTATTTAAAGGAGCTGCATGAAATCTTCGGGGACTGGAAAACCGCCCTGGCTGCATACAATTGCGGCGCCGGCCGGGTGCTCCACGTGATCCGCAGCCAGAATATCAATTACCTGGATGACTTCTGGGACCTGTATCAGCAACTGCCCCTGGAAACCGCGCGATATGTGCCCAAGTTCATCGCCACGCTGCATATCCTCAACAACATGGAAAAATACGGCATGGGCGACATCGAGGTGGATCCGCCCATGGCGTTTGAAACCGTGAAAATCGAAAAGCAGGCTTCGCTCAAGGATATCGCCAGGGCTATTGACACCACCGAGGAAAAACTCATGGAGCTCAACCCGGAACTGCGCTACAAGGTGCTGCCGGATGAAACCTACAAGCTTAACGTGCCGCCGGAGAAAAAGGAAACGCTTCTGGCAAAAATCGACCAGATCGAAGAATACTATCAAAGTCCGCACAACATCACCCATCACCGGGTCAGACCCGGCGAGTCGCTTTCCGCCATTGCCGGGCGCTACAATACCACGGTCAAGAAAATCTGTTGGTACAACAATATCTACCGGAAGGATTACGTTGTCGCCGGCCAGCGCCTGAAAATCCCCCAGGCCGGGACCTATGCCGCCCGCGGCAAGGCAGAGGAACCCCCCCGGATCATAAATTACCGGGTCAAACGCGGCGATTCGCTCTGGGTGCTGGCCAAGCGCTACAACACCACCACCAAGAAAATCCAGGAAATCAACAACCTGAACTCCGTGAACCTCCATATCGGCCAGAAAATTAAAATCCCCTCAGGCGAACGGGCCGACCTGGAAATATACCGCGTCAAAAAGGGGGATTCGCCTTATACCATCGCCAAGCGGCACGACATGAACGTCAACCGCCTGCTGCGCATCAACCAGCTCAGCAAGAGCGCCCGGATTCATCCGGGCCAGACCCTTTACGTGGAATAACAGAAGCGCCCCGCATTGCGGGGCGCTTTGGATACCCCATTTGTCCGGCAAGGTACCGGAAAAATTTCCCCGGCCCGTATCACTTAAGCGGGCTCCCGCTTTTGCCGGGTTGTCCGCCTGAACCCGGATCACACCCGTTCCGTCCTGATTTCCTCATTGCAGCACGGTCCTTTCCGACAAACACAGCCACATTCCGCCCCGGCCGTGCAGGATAAGGATTTTTTGAGAATTCCGCCAGACGGAACTATGTTTTAAAGGCAGAGGAACGGCTCCCGAAAATGCGCCCTCCCCGGGCGGCAAACAGCCAATCACCCGAACACTGAGCAAAGGAATACCGGCTATGGGCAAAAACCTTGCACAAAAACTGATCGCCTCCCACCTGACAAATGGCCGACTGCAGCCCGATGCAGAAATCGGCCTGAAAATCGACCAGACCCTGACCCAGGATGCCACGGGCACCCTGGTCATGCTCGAATTCGAAGCCATGCAGGTGCCCCGGGCCAAAACCCGGGTTTCCGCCCAATACGTGGACCACAATCTGCTGCAGACCGATTACAAAAACGCGGACGACCACCTGTTTCTGCATTCGGCCTGCCGGAAATTCGGCATCTGGTACAGCCGTCCGGGAAACGGCGTGAGCCACCCGGTTCACATGGAGCGTTTCGGCGTACCCGGCCAGACCCTGCTGGGCTCTGACAGCCACACCCCGGCAGCCGGAGCCCTGGGCATGCTGGCCATGGGTGCCGGGGGGCTAGAGGTGGCCCTGGCCATGGCCGGGGAACCCGTTCACATCCGTATGCCGAAAATCATGGGAGTGAATCTTGTCGGCAAACTCCCGGAATGGGTCAGTGCAAAGGACGTGATCCTGGAAATGCTGCGCAGGCACGGTGTCAACGGGGGCACGGGCCGAATCGTGGAATATTTCGGCCCGGGCCTGGCGCACCTATCTGCCATGGACCGGCATGTAATCGCCAACATGGGCACCGAGCTGGGGGCGACCTCCACGGTTTTTCCATCCGACGCGGCTGTCGCGCGGTTTTTGAAAAGCCAGGGGCGGCAGGACGACTGGATTCCCATGCAGGCAGACGATGATGCCCAATACGATGAATATGACGAAATCGACCTGTCTGAACTCGAGCCCCTGATCGCCCTGCCGAGCAGCCCGGAAAACGTGGTGCCGGTGCGCGAAGTTGCCGGCCGTCCCATTTACCAAGCCTACATCGGTTCCTCGGCCAACCCGGGATTGCGCGATTTTGCAGTGCCGGCGATGATGGTTGAAAACCGGATTGTGGACGACCGGGTATCCCTGGACATCAATCCCACCTCGCGCCAGATCCTGGAAAATCTGACACGGATGGGGCTGCTGGAAAAACTGATTCACGCCGGCGCCCGCATCCACCAGGCCGGGTGCAACGGATGCATCGGCATGGGACAGGCCCCGGCCACAGGAAAAATCAGCCTGCGCACGGTGCCGCGCAACTTCCCTGGCCGCTCCGGTACCAAGGACGACCAGGTCTATCTCTGCAGCCCGGAGACAGCGGCGGCCTCTGCACTGACCGGCGTGATCACGGATCCGCGCACGCTGGATATGCCCTGCCCGGAATATGCCGAACCCGAACATCTCCGTATCAATACGGAAATGCTGGTTGCCCCGCCGGAATCGGGCAAATCTGTCCGGCTGGAAAAGGGCCCCAATATCAGGCCCCTGCCGGAATTCGACCCGCTGCCCGAAACCCTCTCCGGCCCGGTCCTGCTCAAGCTCGGCGACAACATCTCCACGGATGAAATCATGCCGGCCGGCGCCCGGGTACTGCCGTTTCGAAGCAATATTCCGGAGATCAGCAAATTCGTCTACACCCAGGTGGACCCGGAATTTCCCGAACGGGCCCTGGCCTTTCAGAAACAGGGATTTATCATCGTGGCCGGCAACAATTACGGACAGGGCTCCAGCAGGGAACATGCCGCAATCGCGCCGCGGCACCTGGGCCTCAGGCTCGTGATTGCCAAGGGCTTTGCCCGTATCCACTGGCAGAACCTGATCAATTTCGGCATGCTGCCGCTGACATTTGTAAATGCCGCAGACTATGACGGCATCAGCCAGCAGAATGTGCTGGAAATCGCCGATCTCAGAACGGCCGTGTCCGGGACCGGCCGGATCACAGTGCACAACAAGACGAAACAGACCCGATTTGACGCAGAACACGCGCTCAGCCAACGGCAGATTGACATGGTGCTCCAGGGAAGCTATATCAATGTGGTACGTCAGCGACAGCCGCAAGCCGAATAACGGACAGAGGGCACGGCCCTGAAAACGCCCGGAGCTGCAGCCATATGCGAGGTTTGCACTTTCTTGTCATACTCGTGATTATAACGGCAATTGACCTGCTGGTGCCCTATTTTTTCATCGGCGGCATTGCCTCGCTGTGGGCCAGCTACCTGTTCTGGACCGTGCTGACGCTTGCCGTCATCGGGTTTGCGGTTGTTTATACCAGCCAGTGGGGGAGGCGATCTTGAAGCCGCTGTATGTCTGGATCGCCATGATCGGCTGGACCGCCGTGGCCCTGTGGATTGCAGCGGCCGCCCGCCGGAAGATGCGGTCCGGTGCCAGCGAGTTTTTCATCGGCGGCCGGCGGATGGCCGGTTTTGTCTCTGGCATGACCTATGCGGCAACCACCTACAGTGCATTCATGCTCGTGGGCTTGGTGGGCCTGACCTATCGCTCCGGGGTGGGCGCGCTGGGCTTTGAAATGACCTACCTGATCTTCACCGTCCTGCTGCTGGTCACCTTCGGTCCGCGGTTCTGGATTGTCGGAAACTGGTACGGCCATATCACACCGCCGGAACTGCTGGCCCACAGGTATCACAGCCAGTGGGTGGCCGTGATTGCAGCAGCCATTTCCTTTTTCATGCTCATCCCGTATGCCTCGGCCCAGTTAATGGGCATGGGATTTCTGGTTGACGGCATCACCGGCGGGCAGATCCCGTTTATGGTCGGCGTGCTCATCATGGCCGGCCTGTCCGGATTCAGCGCCCTGTATGCCGGGATGCGCTCGGTGGCCTGGACCGACGCCTTCCAGGCGGTTACCATGATGGCCACCTCCGTTACTGCCCTGCTCTTTACAATCTATCACTTTTTCGGCTCACCTGCCATGTTTGCCGCCACTGCCGCGGAAAAGACCCCGGAGCTGCTCAAATTCACCTGGTCGCCGGCGCTGTTTATCGGCCTGACCCTGCCCTGGGCCTTTTTTGCCCTGACCAACCCCCAGGTATCCCAGCGCATGTACATCCCGGACTCCATTGTGAGCCTGCGGCGCATGGTGATTTACTTTTCCGTGTTCGGATTCTTATACACGATCATCAGCACGCTGTTCGGCCTGGAGGCCGCCATCGTGATTCCCGGCCTGGAAAACCCGGACAAGGCCATGCCGCATTTGCTGGGCCGGGTGCCGGTATCGCTGGGGGTCATCATTTTCGTGGGCATTTTCGCGGCCGCCACATCCACGCTGGGCTCGATCATTCTGACGCTGTCCTCTCTGTTTGCCCGGGATATTGCAAAACACTTCTACCCCGAAATCGAAGAAAGCACCGAGCGCTGGCTGGGCCGGGTCGTGATCCTCTGCCTGCTGGCAGCATGCATCGTATTTGCCTGGTTCCAGCCGGGGCTGATTACCGTGATTTCCAGCATGGCCTCGGGCGGCCTGTTGGTCATGGCCCCGGCCATTGTCGGGGCGTTTTTCTGGCGCCGGGCAACCGCGGCCGGCGCCTTGAGCTCCATGGGCCTCGGCGGGATTGTCACCGCCGTGATGTATCTGGCAGACATTTATCCCCTGGGCTGGTGGCCCTCGGTTTGGGGCGGGGCATTCACCCTGGTCCTGTTTTTGGGGGTGAGTTTGCTCACCGCCCCGCCCGAAGACGCAGACCGATTTATCGCGGCAGTGGAAAAGGAACTCGAAGACCGCCGGTTCCGGATTTGGAACGCAAAAAAACGCACCAACAGGCCAGCACGCAATCAACCGGGAACCCGTTGATGTGCCGGAAGATTATCCCCGGGCCCAGTGGGCCAATGACCGCCGGCTGAGTCCCGGCGCCCTGGGTGGGCACGGATAAATCATAAATCCGGAAATGCATATCCTACGAAAAAAGGGGAGCACGCGTGCTGCCCTTTTTTCGTGTCTTTTTGCGGCGGTTTTCAACGGGGCTCGTGGCTGCCTCCCGCACCTTCGATGCTGCACTGGGTGAAATCGATTTCCACGTTGCAGCTCGTGCACTTGTGCGGCCGGTCGAACTCGTCAGAAAAAATCTCGTTTTCCGCCCCGCACTCCGGGCACTTGCACGTAAACGCGCTGAGATTCTTAAACTGTTGAAAACCGGGACAATGCTGGGGTGTACTGGAAATCTGTGGGGCCATATGCATACCTCCTCGTATAATAGTGTTTGTTAATTCATCCGTGCCTTGTATTTGAATATAATCACACCGGCCGGGTATCACAAAAATTTCCCCACGGGTTTTCTCAACACCCGCCCCGGCGCGGCAAAACACAATACCTGCCGTTACATGGAAATCGACCCTTTGCGAAACCCGGTCTTGCCGATCAGAGCATTGACCAGCACCGGATTTTTCCTCCGAGCGGCGCTTTTAGCCTGCTCCAGCACAGTGTCCGCGGCGGACGGATCAGACAGGACAAACCCCTTTGCATCCAGGCCGTCTGCAACCTGGTGATAATTGTTGTACCTGAGCACAGTGGCCGTCTCATCATGGAGGATTTCGACCTGCTCCCGGGCGATCTGGGTCCAGCCGGCATCGTTTCCCACCACCGCAATGACCGGCACGCCGTGCCGGACAAAGGAATCAAGCTCAATGATGCTGTAGCCCGCCGCGCCGTCTCCGTAAAGAAGCCAGATTTCCGCATCCGGCCGGACCAGCCCGGCGGCGAGTGCAAAGCCCGCACCCACGCCCAGGGTTCCGTAAGCACCGGGATCGAGCCAGCACAGCGGGCCCCGGGGGCTTACCAGGTAGGAAGCGGTGGCCACAAAATCCCCGCCGTCGGCGACAATGATGCTGTTTTCATCCAGGGCTTGGTTGATCCGGGTGCACAGGTACAGGGGATTGATGTAATCGGTTTCCGCCTGCATGTACCGGCGGATCTCGTCTTCACGCGCCTTTTCATTCTCGCACATCTGCTCGATCCAGGCGCTGTTCCGGTCTTGCGGACTGTCGCGGAATTTCTCGGCCAGGGCGAGCAGAAACGTGCAGGGATCGGCATGAACGGCCAGGTCCGGTTTTTTGTTCAATTTCAGGGCCTGCCTGCTCCGGTTGATCGCGATGTATCGGGCCTTCGGATTGATCTGCATGCCGTAGTCCAGGCGAAAATCGCAGGGCATGCCCGCGATCATCACCAGGTCCGCGGCTTTTAGCGCCCGGCTTCGCCCGTGACGAAATTGCAGGGGATGATCTGCGCCCAGCAGCCCCCGCGCCATGCCGGCCAGGAACACGGGCACGCCCAGGCTGCCCAGTTTTTCGGAAAGCGCGTCCAGCTTATCGGTGACAAGGGCAACCTGGCTGCCCACCACCAGCACCGGCGCCTCGGCCTTCCGGAGTTCGCCGACCGCAGCCTGCAAATCGTCGGAATCCACAGAAAACGGCACAACATCGGCCTTTCGGGCGGATTCCGCGCTGATCGGCGAGCAGGCAAACAGCTTGTCCACGTGCCGGCGCAGGTACCACCGGGTCACCCGGTCGACCACGCCCCGGGAGGTGCCCGATTTCTGTGTATACCACTGTCGCACGATCTGCTCGTCATAGAGCAGGTCAATTGGGACCTCGATAAATACCGGCCCCGGCACTCCGGATTGGGCCACGTCAAAGGCTTCAGCCACGATTCCCGGCAGATCGCAGTCCTGGTGAACCGAGACGGACCACTTTACCAGCGTATCAAAGAGTTTCATCTGCTCGATATCCTGCAGCGCCCCCCTGCCCCGCAGAGCCGTTGCAGGCGCTCCGCCGAACAGTACCAGGGGAGATTGCGCCATCTGGGCGTTTTTGACCGCGGTAATCGAGTTGGTCACCCCCGGGCCGGCTGTCACCACCGCCACACCAGGAACTCCGGTAAGCCGGGAAACAGCGTCTGCCGCGAATACGGCCGTAGGCTCCTGCCGGACATCGATAACCCGGATACCGGCTTGCCTGGCGCCGACGAGTATCGGCGAAATGTGTCCGCCGCACAGGGTGAAAATGAAGTCCACGCCCCGGGCCTTCAGACCCCGGGCAATAATCTGACCGCCATGCATGAGAACTCCCCTTTGAACCCTTGGCCTGCCTAAGGCTGCTCCAGGACGTGGATTTTAAACATCCGGTACAGGATCACCAAGGCCGCGGCGGTAAACCCGACAGAGGCCAGCACCGCAACCCAGAAAACCACCGGATTGTATTTCACGCCGAATATCCAGAGCAGCAGCATGCCGAATATAAAATAAAAAAACAGGAAAAACAGCCGCACCAGCCCGGCAAACATAATGGGAGAAACACACCAGAAAACGATCTTGGCAATCCTGAGTTCCCGCGGGGTCATCACCTTTTTCCATGGGCAGATCCGCAAATCCGCACGTTCCGGAACCCATTTTCCGGACCTCCGGTACGAGTTCCTTCCTATACAAGGATATAGGCGCGCCCGGAGCAGGTGTCAAATCCGGGCCGGACACCTTGATTTGACACGGGATGCACCGGGTATATATTTTCAGTCAGAGTGCAGTGCGTGCCGGAGAAAAACCATTACTCCGGATAGCGCGATCAACCGGGCCGTCAAATTTGCTGAAAAGGGGTCGGTGGCCGCAAGCAATGCCACGGACTTTTCCATATAGGCGGCGGCCGGATTTCTTTTCAAACCGAAAAAAGGAGAAATGCAATGACCGAAACCGGACAAGTCTACAAGTGCGATATCTGCGGAAACGTGGTTTCCGTGGTACAGGCCGGAGAAGGCGAACTGGTCTGCTGCGGGGAGGCCATGCGGCTGCTGACCGGGGAAGAAGCCGAGACCTACTGATCCGGGCACAACGTTGCCATGCTGCGCCAAGCTGGCGGGGGGACCCGGTCCGGACAAAAAGCGACTTCCCGGGCCGGAAAAAATACATGCCATCCTGTATTTCCAAACCGCTTTTATCTGCTACCAGACCTCCGGGTAGCCGATATCCACAAACGCTTGTTCCATCTTGAATTTGTGTTCCCTTTCCATTGCCGCCAGATCGCGGAACACCTTTGCCTGTTCCGGGTCCGTACACCCGTCTGCCAGGACGCTGTATTGATGCATGGCCTCTTCTTCCTTTTTCATTGCCAGGGCAAACGCATCAGCCGGTTTCATTTTCTCGGAGACCTCAGGGCGGGCGACTGTTTCGGCCACCTTGTAATCCCGGTTTTCCTGAAAGGGAAGGCTTTCGGGAACCGCTTCGGCAAACCCCTTTAAAATCTCCTCGTGCTTTTTTTCCTCGGTCACAAACCCGGCAAACAGTTCCTTTAAAAACCCATCCTGCATCCGCGCGGCAGCGTCCCGGTAAAACCGCTGGGCATCGATTTCCCGCTGGATGGCATCCTCCAGGATTTCCTTGTAACGTGCGCGATTCATTATCAATCTCCTGTTGCATACGAGGGGGGTCACGATCATGCGCCCTTTTTACAGGATATAGGCGCACTTGCCGACCGTGTCAAATCAAGGAGCGGCACCCGGAGCTCAGGCTTGTTCGGCCTCCCGGTCCTGTTCGGCCAGGATGATGTGAGCGGCCATCTGTGCGGTCTCCCCGACCACGGCAGCGCATTTTTCCGGCATGCCGGCCTCCAGCGCAGCCTCCATATCCTTTGGATCATACAGGTTGAAAAACCGGCCGGCCAGTTTTTCCTGCAAATCTGCGCACCTGCAGGTACCGTGCTTTTCAACGAACATATCGTGCAGGCTTTTGGCAAGAATGCAGGCCTTGATCTGCTTTTTCATGTTCCCGAATTCCTTTGACGGCCTGCCGAAAAAATACCCGATGGCCAGAACGCCCCCGGAAAGGGCGCCGCAGTGCCCGTCGCCGGTCAGCCCCACGCCGTCGGCAAGACCGGTGGCCGCCATGAATAGCCCATCGTCAATTTCCACGCCCAGGGCCTCGAATACGCCGGCCAAGCAGCACTGGGCGCACCCCCCGCTTTCGAGTTCATGTCTTTTCGCATAATCATGGGCCTTCTGCAGGGTATCAACTTTTTTTCGCTCCATGGCGCCCGCTCCTTTCCGTATCATGCTTCCAGTTTGTTTAAACAGGCCTTGATAAAAGCCGGCAGGTCCCCGGGATTCCGGCTGCTGACCAAGTTGCCGTCCACCACTGCTTCCTGGTCCACGAACTGCGCCCCCGCGTTCTTGATATCCTGGACAATTGAAGTATACCCGGTCAATGTGCGGCCGCGCAGCACATCTGCAGTAATGAGCAACTGCGGGGCATGGCAGATGGCAAACACCGGCTTGTCCGCATCCATGAAAGCCTTTGTAAAATCCACCGCGTTTTGATCCACCCGCAGCTTGTCCGGGGAAAATCCGCCCGGGATGAGCAGGGCGTCAAAATCTCCTTCTGATACCTCGGCAACCGCTTTTTCAATCTCCACCGCGGTTCCGCTTTTTTTCCCGGTCACGGTTCTGCCCGCTTCCGGGCCCACGGTCACAACCGTATGGCCGGCTTTCCGGAAGGCTTCTGCGGGTTCGGTATATTCGGAATCCTCGAACCAATCGGTCAATATGGCTGCAATTCTGCTCATTTGGCACCTCCTTGAATGATTGACAGCGTTTGCGTAAAATCCGGAAAAACATTTTCCCATTAAAAATAAGACGGGTGGCACCACCGAGCAATGCAGCAGATATTGCCCCCGCCAGGCCCGGATCTCGGATATTACACCACGCACGCTTCAACCAACAGGATTTGGCCCTTGCAAGCAGACTGCAATTATGGCATGAAAACAATTTTATATCCGGAACACCCAAACTGTTCTGGCAAAATCGCATCGGTTTGCGGTAAAATCACGCCAAAACATGCTCGATGCCCCCGTAGCTCAGTGGATAGAGCAATGGATTCCTAATCCATGTGCCGCAGGTTCGATCCCTGCCGGGGGCACCAGGTTTTCAAATGCCAGACTTTTTAAATAAAGCAATTTGTACAACTCCTGTACAACCTCAATGGCTAACCACCCCCGCCTGTTGTTAGCCCGGCGGCCCCATAAATCCTGGGCCGATCACAGCCTTCTTTACATAACAAGAAATTTACAATATAAAGCAAACGTGAACTAATTAAACCTACACGTAAGATTTTCAGCTGAGCCCCAGGAATTCATTCATGCCGCAAGTTTCCCAAACACAAGCAATAAAAAGATGGGGCGGGCATATCATATCCTTGTGCGGCAGACACACTGGTCGGATATGGAGAGCAAATGGCTGAACCGACTCCCGTTAAAGTCAAACACTCCCTTGATGCCGCCAGAAACCTTTACTATCAACTTGTTCTGTTGGTCGGCGGGG
>JBKHJS010000007.1:0-39200 GCA_046537995.1 Desulfobacterales bacterium | reverse complement strand
CGGGCTATACCATTTTGGTCAGGTCCCACATGGGCAGGAAAATGGCCAGGGCAAAAAAACCGACCACCGCGGCCAGGGCCAGTATCAGCACCGGGCCGATGGCCTCTGACATGCGGCCGACCGCGTATTCGACTTCATCGTCGTAATGGGTGGAAACCTCCCGGAGCATGTCATCCAGGTTCCCGGACTCCTCTCCGATGGCCACCATGTTGACCACCATGGGGGTGAAAAACTTTGCCCTGTCCAGGGGATCGGATATGCCCCGTCCCTCCTTTAATTGTTCCTGGATTTTTTCAAACTCCCGGGAGACCGCCTTGTTGCCGATGGTCCCGGAGAGCACCTCGAATGCGTTTAAAACGGAAACCCCGCTGGTCTGCAGAATGGCAAAGATTGATGCAAACCGTGACATGGCCCCTTTTTCAAACACTGGTCCCAGAATCGGCATTTTTAGCAGCATGTAGTCCTTGTAATACTGGCCGTGTTCGGTTCGCAAGTACAGGTAGATGCCGAGAATTACGGCTGCCAGTACGGCAATCGTTACCGGCCAGTACACCACGATCCACGTGTGAAGCACCAGGCAGATCCGCGTGGGCAGCGGAAGGGCGATGCCCGCCTGCTGGAAAATCTCTACGAACCTGGGAACAACAAAGGTAAGCAAAAACAGGAATGCGCCAAACAGGGCCACCAGGACGATCACGGGATACTGCATGGCGCTCTTGATGTCGGATTTGACCTTGTGCTCGTGTTCGAGCAGGTAAATCAGCCGGTCCATGACCTCGCCCAGGCGGCCGCTTTCCTCTCCGGCCTGGATCATGCTGCAGTACAGGGTTGAAAATACCCGCGGATGCGCCCGGAAGGCCTCTGTCAACGACATCCCGGCCTGAATGTCTGTCCCGATTTTTGCGGCCGTGGTTTTCAGCCTCGGATTGTCGGTCTGCTGCTCCAGGATCTCCATGAGGCGCGTCATCGGGATGCCGGAGGTAAACAGGGTTTTAAACTGTTTGCTGAAGATGATCAGATCCGGGATCTTGACACTGGCTGTCCGCAGGTTGATCCGTTCTGCCAGGTTTGCCCGGGAGGCGGCTGTGCCGTTTTTAACACTTACCGGGATGAGCCCCTGGGCGGCCAGTCGGTTTTTGGCCTCTTCAGGGCTTTCTGCCTGGATCACGCCGGAAGTGTTGTTTCCGGTTTCGTTGATGGCCTTGTAGGCGTATTGCATGGCGCGGGTTCCTCCTTAGTCCTAAATCGCTCAATTTAGGTTAGGCCATAACGATTGACACGGCTTCTTCCACCGTGGTCCGGCCCTGGCAGACCTTTTGCGCGGCGTCTTCTTTCAGCGTCCTGAGTTTGCCGGACTGGATCAGCTCCCGGTTGATCTCCGCGGCCGAGGCCCGCTTCATGATCATGTCCTGGACCGCATCATCGACCCGGAGCACCTCGAAAACCGCTGTGCGCCCCCTGTAACCGGTATTCATGCACATGTTGCATCCGCTGCCCTGAAGAAAATTGCAGTCGGATGTCTGTTCCAGGCCCAGGGAGCGCAGCCCCTGCTGTGAAGGGGTGTAGGGCTCGGCGCAGTTGGGGCAGACCCGGCGCAAGAGCCGCTGGGCAAATGATACCAGCAGGGTGGAGGAAATCAGAAACGGCTCCACGCCCATGTCAATTAGCCGGGCGATGGCGCCGGCTGCATCATTGGTGTGCACGGTGGACAGCACCCGGTGGCCGGTCATGGCGGATTGAACCCCGATCCGTGCGGTTTCCGCGTCCCGCATCTCGCCCACCAGTATCACATCCGGGTCCTGTCGCAGCATAGAGCGCAGGCCCGAGGCAAACGTCATGCCCGCCCGGGTGTTGAGCTGAACCTGGCGTATGCCCGGTACCCGGTACTCCACCGGATCCTCCAGGGTGATGATGTTAATGTCCTGCCGATTGATGCGCCGCAAAATGGCATACAAACTGGTGCTTTTGCCGCTGCCCGTCGGCCCGGTCGACAGGATCATGCCGTATGGCTTGCCAATGGCGTCCTCCATTTTCTGCAGGTCATCTGCGTTCATGCCCAGATCATCCAGGGTGTAGGTGCTGGCGCTCATGTCCAGAAGCCGCAGCACCATGTTTTCTCCGTAAATGGTGGGAATGCTGGAGACCCGGACATTGATTTCCCGGCGGTTCATGGTGACAGTAAATCGGCCGTCCTGGGGAATACGCGTCACGGATATGTCCATGTTGGATAGAATCTTGATCCGCGAGGCCAGGGCGGGCATCAGTTTTTTCGACGGAGCGGGCACTTCCCGCAGCCGGCCGTCCACCCGGAATCTGACCTGGACCCGGTTTTTCTCCGGGCTGATATGCACGTCGCTGGCTCCCTGGCCGACCGCCTGGGCAAGAATGGAATTGACCAGTTTGATTACCGGCGCCTGGTCCGCCTGGGTTTCCAGGGCGTGGACATCCTGGTCTGCGGGGCGCACGGCGTCTTCTTCATCCCGAACCGCGGTAATGTCTTCGTCCACGCTTTTCATGACATCGTCCATTCCCCGGTACAGGCCGTACAGGGAATTGTACGCCTGTTCATAATCGGCTTCCGTGCATACAACGGGTTCAATTTCCAGATTCGTCATGACTTCCAGGGAATCAAGCGCGTCAATATTCAGGGGATCCGGTGTGGCAACCTGCAGCACGTTGCCGCCCTTGGCCACCGGGATCACCCTTTTGTCCTTGGCGGTTTCTGCTGATATGATATCGGCCAGGTTCAGGTCGATGGGATATTGGGATGGATCATACCGGTCAATGCGCAGCTGTCGGCTGAGCATGTTCACGATATCATCCTCGCGGCAGATGTTTCTGTGCACAAGAAACTGCCCCAGTTTCTGCCCGGTTCTTTTCTGTTCCTGCAGGGCGTTTTGCAGTTGGTCTTCGCTTAGCAGACCTTCTTCGATCAGCATTTCCCCGAGGCGTTTTTTCTTTCTCAAACCCAGATCCTTTCCATGTTTTCAGTCTTTTTCAACCCCGGTTAACAGGTGTATGCCCGCTTTGCTCAGATCCAAAACCCCGGCCTGATCTGCAGGGGGCATATTTTTATCAGCCAGTGCCTGCTCTGCGTCTTGAAATCTTTCAAAAGGCTTTTTGTCCACCGCTGCATGCCGCAGGCCCTCGGACGGATGCCAGAAGCTCAGTACGCGCAGATTCGGGGTCTGACTTGTAAACACAAACTGGTAGATCCGGTTGAAGCTTTGGGATTTCTGCCGGGCAATCCAGTATTGCTGATTTTCCGGCACGGGCCGGGTGTTTAGTACGGGAAAGCCGATTTTCTGGCCGGGCCGGATCCGGTCCGGATTTTTGAGCTGCGGATTGGCGGCTTTAACTTCTGCCACAATTGCCTCGCTGCTCGTGCCGTAAACCCGCATGAGCATATTCCAGAGGTTTTCATTCTCATTGGTCCGAATCCGGCCCAGGATAGACGGGATATTTTCCGCGGCCGGCTCCGGGGCCGCTGCAGCAGGTTCGGGTGTTATGCCGGCAGGGTTTTGTTTTGCAGGCAGATCCTTTATTTGGGCCGCCGTTTCTGTTTTTTTCTCAGGGGCGCTTCCGGCCGGCCAATGGGCATATGCCCCCATGACAATGAGCCCCAGCAGGGCTGCGGCCGCGGTAATCCCGGCCGTTTTTTGCCAGCCTGCCAGGGTGAAAGCGCCTTTTCTGAGCCCGGGCAGGCCGGCTGCGGCCTGGTTGACAATGGCCGGGGTAACCCGGCTTTTTCCCCGCACCAGCAGCAGCAGCAAAACGTTGTGGCACAGGTGGATGATCTTTCTGGGATATCCCCGGCTGAGGCGGTGAATCCGGCGCAAGCTCCTGCGGGTAAATACCGGGGCGGCGGTTTTCCGGATCCCGTTTGCCGCGGTTTGCAGTCGATATTGAATCAGTTGTGCGGTTTCCTTGCGGTCCAGCGGCTGCAGATGGTGGTAAAGGGCCGCCCGGTCGGCAAAGTTGGGATGGGTATCAAGCAGGTCCCGGATTTCGTTCTGGGCAAAAATCACGATTTGCAGGAGCTTGTTCTCGTTTGTCTCGTAATTGAGCAGCTCGCGCAGAAACTCCGCGCACCCGGCGGGCAGTTTCTGCCCCTCGTCAATGATGAGAACGGTTGTGTTTGCCTTGTCCACGCCGGATTCAAATAAGTGATTTTTGATCACTTCCTTGTGTTCGGCCACCGTGGTGCACGAAAGGGCATTCTGCCCTCCGGTGAGCATTTTGTTGATTGCTGCGGCAAAGTCCGCGGTCCGGTCAAAGCCGGGATCCAGGATCATGTGCACGGAGATCTGCTCATCATCGGAGAGCATGCGCACAAGCTGCCGGCAAAGGGTGGTTTTGCCGGTGCCCACCTCGCCGCGCACGATGCACAGCCCTCTGCGCAGCCGGATGGCGAGTTCCAGCTTTTGCAGGCATTCTGCATGCCGGGTGGAACGAAAAAAAAACTCCGGGTCCGGGGTGTTGGAAAACGGCTCTTTTTCCAGATTATAAAGCTTGTAATAGTCCATGTCCCTCCCCCGGGATTTCCTGTCTTACGAGCTTTTGACACCCAGTATGGTGGGGGTGAGGAAAATCAGGAATTCCTCCATTTCGTTGCTTCTGTCAAGCCCCTTGAATAGCCAGCCCAAAATGGGCACGTTTCTTAACGCAGGCACCCCCTTATCCGTTTCCGTTACGGTTTGCTTGGAGAGCCCGGAAATGACGATGGTTTCGCCGTCTTGCACCACCAGGTTGGTTTCGGTCTGCTTGGTCCGGATCAGCGGATTGCCGTCAACTGTCTGGGCAAAATCCACCTGGTCCTTTTTGACCTTGATTTCCATTTTCATGTGCTTGCCGTCAATAATGTGGGGTACGACCTCCAGGCGCAGCACGGCCTGTTCGAACTCCACCTCGGGCTGGCCTTCCTCGTCGGTGGTTTCAAAAGGAACCTTTTCCCCGTGCTCGGTAAAGGCCATCTGGTTGTCCATGGTGGTAATCGAGGGACTGGACAGGATATTTAATTTTCCGTCTTCCTGGAGCGCCTGGAGACGGGCATAAAGCACGTTTCCGCCGATGCGGCCGGCCACGGCCTCCAGGGACATCCCCTCGGATCCCATAAAGGATTCCTCGGGCTGACGGGGATCGCCGGCAACGCCGAAATCGTCAAACGATCCGCTGGAGGTCACGTAGCGGCCGCTCCAGCGCATGCCCAGTTCCTTGGCGGTTTCCTGGTTGGCCTCGACAATGTTGGCCTCGATTAAGATCTGGGACCTGGGCTTGTCCAGGTGCCGGATCATGCGTTTTATTCGCTTCAGCTCATTGCGGCTGGCCTGCACCACAAGGGAGTTGGTTTCCTTGTCCACCGCGATCTCGTCCGGGGTCTTTTCCTCGTCGTCTTTGCTGAGAAACCGGACCAGAAGCTCGCTCAGCTTTTCAGCATCCGCGTAATCGATTTTGATGATCTGCTGGACCACCGGGCCGGCTTTTCTGACCGCTGTTTCCTGGCGGCTGATCTGCTGCCGGAGATTTGCCATTTCCAGTTCCTGCTCTAAGTCTGTCATGCTCTTTATCCGGAGAATGTCGCCTTCCCACTTATAAGTCAGCCCGCGGGAGCTGAGAATGCCTTTAAATGCCTTATCCCAGGGCACGTTTTCGATGTTTACGCTCATGGTACCGCTGACGGTTTCATTGACCAGAATATTCTGGTCCGCGGCCCTGGCCATGGCCCGCAGCACGCTTGGCACGGAAGCTTCGCGCAGGTGAAGGGTGACCTCCTGCTCGGGCAGGGGCTTTTCCGGTCCGGCTGCGGCGGCCCTGTCTTCTTCTTCTTCCAGCGCTTCACTCATTTGGGTCATGTCCCGCTTATTCTCAGGCGGGGAGTGGGCCCTGGATTTTTCCGCCCTTTCCAGCCACTTATCGGAAAACCCGCTATCCTTTTTGTCCGGTGATGCCGCGCAGCCTGCCAGGCAGAAAGCCGCGGCCAGAAAGACAAGGAGGCAGAAAATACGTTTTTTCCCCTGTTTGAGAAAATATTCATACTGATGCTGATCCATAAGAGGCGCTCCCCCGAACCTGTGGGTCAGGTTAAGTTGTTTTTAATCTTTATACGGCACTGAAATTTTTTTTTCGGTGTCTGTGGATTCAACCACCACGCGGCCCGGCGAAATGCTGCGCACCATCCCGCCGCCCTTCTCAAGGCTTTCTCCGGTGCGGTATTCCACGCCGTTTATAATGGCCATTTTTGTTTTTCCGATCTCCAGATATCCGGTATATTCCAGTTTGCCCTGCTCGCCTTCTGTCTCTGGTTGTCCTTCCGGAATATCCGCCTTTTCCGGAAGCTCGTAGAAGGGATCCCGTTGCCACTGCCTGCCTGCCATTTCCAGGATATAAGCCTGTTCAGCGTTCAAGTCCGCCTGGCTGATCCGGGTGTTGATTTCCTGTTCCATCTGCCGGGCTGTTTCAATGTCCGGACCGGAGTCCTGCTGCTGGCCCCCGTTTTCCCCGGGGGAGATAAACATTTCAAAGGCGCCGTATATCAGGGCAACAATCATCAGGCCCACCAGTATTTTTTCCCGGGTTCCCATCTGCAATCCTTATCAAGCCGTTTTTATTTGACAGTGACCCATATCTGCATGCGGTATTTTGGATGCCGGGTCCCGCTTTGCACTTCCAGCATTTCAAAGGCCTGGAAATCGGGCGCCGTGACCAGTCCGGTCAAAAAATCCCGGAAATTCTGATAACTTCCCTGCATTTGGCCGTGCACGAGCAGTCTGTCAGAACCCCTGCTCATGGATTCCGGGGCAGGAGAAAAGGAAGTTTCCGGGATTCCGGCGGAAACCGCCATGTCCGACAGAATGTTTGCGACATTGTCAATGGTAAATTCCGTGCTTTCGGTTGCCGCCACCTGATCTGCAACCCTGTCGGCTTCCTGCTGCGCTGCCAGTTTTTCCTGCAGGCGGCTGTACAGGGGGTGGAAAATTTCCTGTTTTTCTATCCGGGCTTTGAGCTGTTCGGTCTTTTTTTCCGCATCCGCGATCTGCTGCCGGGTGGGCAGAATGCCCAAAAACAACATTGCGCCGAGTATAATTGCGCTGAACAGGATATAGGCAAGGGCACGCCGGTTTGCGCTGATTTCATGCCATCGGGTCATTTCATACCTGCGCAAGGTCAAGGTTTATGGTAAAGCGGAACACGTTATCCCCTGTATTCAGCGTGTCCCGGGAGCTTTTGCGAATGGAGGAGTCACGAAACAGCGGTGAACGCCGGAGGCTTAGCAGATATCCGGTCAGATGCGTTTCAAACAGGGAAGGATCACTGCGGATAAATCCTTCCACTATCAGGCTCCCGGTTTTGTCTTTTCCGTTTTTATTCCCCTCTGCCTCCCGGTCCATTCGGATATTGAGCAGTTCTATGTGTTGCGGCGTCAGCTGGTTTAACTCCTTGAACACCGCCACGGGGCGAAGTTTTCGGCTGTAGGTCCGCAGTTCGTCCTTTTTCCCCTCTAGTTCTGCTGCCAGCCGAGCGAGATCTTCCGATTGGATTACGGGTGAATACTGTTCCAGTTGCTGCCTGACCTGCGCCGTGTGTTTTCTCGTCTGTTCCAGGTCGTGCCGGGCCATCCACCACCAGCTCGCGGTCAGCACAAACAAAAGCGCGCAGGCTGCCGCCACGGCGTTGGTATTGCGCAGGGCTTCGCGCTCCTTGTCCCTGTCAATGGCTGTGCGCAGAAAATTGATCGTTTTATCCGAGGGCATTGCCAATGCGGCCGCGGATACCAGGCTGAGACGCTCGTCGCTGTCCTGAGGCGAAATTCTGTCTGCAGCCCCTTCCGTTTCCGGGCCCGGCATGTCCATTATCAACGCCGGAATGCCCAGTTGTTCGCTGAAAAACTCGGCAAGACCCGGCAGAAAGGAAATGCCCCCGCAAATGTAAATGCGTTCCGGCGCCGGGTGGCTCAACACGTTGACCGAGTGGTCTATGGTTCTTTCCAGCTGGCGGGCCAGACGCTCCAGGGCGGGGCGGACCATGTCGAAAACATCTCCGGGGGATTCCGCCTGACCGCTGGAAGTCGAATCCTTAATGTCCGGGGATGCCTGCTGCTTTAACCGCTGGGCCGCCTGCTGCCGGTCCATTATGACACGGGTCTCAGGGGTGTCTTCAGGTTCCTGTCCGGGAATTTCGAGTTCTTCAGGTCCCGGCTCTCCGCTTTCGTATCCCATGATCAGGGAATCGAGGATGCTGTCTCTGCCGGTTTTAATCACCCGGTTAAAAAGGGTTGTATGTCGCCCGTGGATATCGATATATGAGGCATCCTCTCCGATATAGAGCACGGCATAGGGATCGTCTCCGGGATCGATCCAGTTGTGGATAAACAGGTTTTCCAGGGAAAATCCGGGCAGCGTGATGCCGGCAATCCTGTAGCCGATTTCGGCGAAAATTCTTTGATACAGCCGGATCTGCCGGGCCGAGGCAATGCAGACTTCGGCGACAAGTTTCTGGACTCCCTGGTCCGCGATCTCGTCTTTGATCCGGAAGTCAAAGAAGTATTCGTTTTCATCAAAGGCTCTTTCCTTCCGGGCCGACCAGTACACGGCATTGGTAAGGCCCTTTCTGACCTTGGGCACGTGCACCGTCCATATTTCTCCCTTCGAAGGCGGCAGACAGATCCAGATATCGGTTTTCCGGCTCCGGATCATGTTCTGCAGGCGGGCCTTTAAAAATAACGGAAAATCCGGGTGTTCCGGGCTGATACCTTCCGGCAGCGGTACGGAAGCCGCATCAACGATTTGCCAGGTGTTTTTTGCCCTGCTCGTGCGAACCAGGTTGACGCGGTCGCGGAATATTTCCATCCCCAGAAAATCCCGGGATCCGGCTGACAGCCAGGTTTTTTTGACCCGTCGCCTGAAATCTGCGGGACCAAAATTTTCCTGCCTGGAACCACCTCCCGGGTCTCCGCTTTGGCGGATCACCTGGAGCAGCTTTTCCGTGGATGAAACTTCCTTTTCGTTTGCCAATATGCAGCTCTTTTCTGGATATTCCGGTGGTTCCGATCTCTGGGCGGCAATCCGGCAGCATTTTCGGTGAAAACCGGAAAAAATCAAAAAAAATTCAAAAAATCAGTATTGTTATGTTAATTAGGACATTCAGGGCCCATGTGTCAACATTTTTGTCCATTTGCGGGCCGGCAAGACAATTGTATGCAGGTTAAAATTCATCATAGGCGATCATTTCCGGATCAACCCCAAAGCTGTCCAGGGTTTGCAGGCAGGCTCTTAGCATCATGGGCGGGCCGCAGAGGTAGTATTCCACTTCCGAAGGGTCGGGATGGGACTGGAGAAAATACTGCTCCAGGCTCTGGTGGATAAATCCGGTCATGCCCTCCCAGTTGTCCTCGGGCAGGGGTTCGGACAGGGCCACCTGGTAGGTGAAATTGTCAAATTGTTCGGCCAGCTCCCGGAATTCTTCGTCATAGAGCATTTCCTGCCGGTTTCTGGCCCCGTACCAAAAGCTCATGGGCCGCGCGGTTTTTTGGTAAAGCAGCTGGTCCCGGATCTGGCTGCGCATGGGCGCCATGCCGGCGCCGCCGCCGATAAAACACATTTCGCGCGGGGTTTGTGCGACCCGGAAATCCCCGAACGGACCGCTCAGGCTCAGCCGGTCCCCGGGTTTCAGGCTGAAAAGATAAGACGAGCCCACCCCCGGGGGGGCAGCGGGCTGGGCCGGGGGCGGGGTGGCGATGCGAACGGTAAACATCAGCGGACTGTTTTCCGCGGGCGGGTTTGCCAGTGAATAAGCCCGGTATACCGGCTCGTCGTTGAAAGCTTCCAGGTCCCAAAGTTCAAACTGATCCCAGGTCTGTTTGAACGGCTCCGGGATGTCGAATTCAGAAAACAAAGCCCGGTACGGGGGAATGTCGATCTGCATGTACTGCCCGGCTTCAAAGGGTATTTCCCGGTCCGGATCAAGCCTTACAGCCAGTTCCTTGATAAAGGTGCCGATGCTCTGATTGGAAACCACGGCGGCCTCGTATTTTTCAATGGCAAATATTTCCGGCGGGATCTCAATTTCCATGTCCTCCCGGATCTTGAGCTGACAGGCCAGGCGGATATTCTCCTTTTTCTCCGCGCGCGACAGGTGCGGCAACTCGGTGGGCAGGATATCGCCGCCGCCTTTGATCACCTTGCACCGGCACTGGCCGCAGGATCCGCTGCCCCCGCACGCTGAGGGCAGATATATTTCATTCTGGTTCAGCGCGGAAAGCAGGCTCGTGCCGGTTTTCACGGTCATGGGGTTATCGGCATCTGCGTTGATCACAATCCGGCTGTCGCCTTTCTGGGCCACGCGGGACTCCACGAAAAGCAACACAGCGACCAGCAGCAGGATGACGCTTGAAAATGTGCCGATACTAACCAGATAAATCAAGGTTCCCCCGGATTACATCGTGATGCCGGAAAAGAGCATGAACGCCATGGCCATGAGTCCCGTGACGATCATGGTGATGGCAAATCCCTCCAGGCCGCTGGGCAGATCGGCGTATCTGAGCTTGATGCGGGCGGCTGCCATGGCCGTAATCGCCAGCAGCCAGCCCACGCCTGAGCCGAAACCGTAGACCACGGACTCGATAAACGACATCTCGCGTTCCACCATGAACAGCGAGCCGCCCAGGATGGCGCAGTTGACCGCAATCAGCGGCAGGAAAATGCCCAGACCCGCATACAGGGCCGCGGAAAACCGGTCGATGATCATCTCAATGGCCTGCACCATGGCAGCGATCACGGAGATAAACACGATCAGCTTTAAAAAGCTCAGATCCACCTCAGGCAGCCCGGCCCATGCAAGCGCGCCGGGCGCGAGCAGGCCGTGGAATATCAGCCAGTTTACCGGGGTCGTGACCGTGAGCACGAAAACCACGGCAAAACCCAGCCCGATGGCGGTGTCGATGTTTTTGGACACCGCCACAAACGAGCACATCCCCAGGAAATAGGCCAGCAGGATGTTGCCGGCAAACACGGAATTTAAAAATATGCTGACCAGTTCGACCATTTGTTAGGATTTCCTTGAATTGGCCAGGTATTTCTGCAGCCAGGCCATCAGCCCGATGATGATAAAGGCGGCCGGCGCCAGCATCATAATGCCCATGTCTTCGTAACCGGCCGTATACGCGGATTCCGGTATCACGGAAAATCCGAAAATGCTGCCGGAGCCGAAAAGCTCCCGGATAAAGGCCACGCTGAGCAGCACCGAGCCGTATCCCGCCCCGTTTCCCAGGCCGTCGATCAGGGCCAGGTGCGGCGGGTTGGACAGGGCAAATCCTTCGGCCCGGCCCAGGATAATGCAGTTGGTGATGATCAGTCCCACGAAAACCGACAGCAGCTTGCTGATCTCAAAGAAGTAAGCTTTTAAAAACTCATCCGTGAGGATCACCAGCGAGGCGATTACGGCCAGCTCCACGATGATGCGGATATTTCCGGGAATGATCCGGCGCATCAGGGAAATGATCAGCCCGGACATGCTCACCACGAAGGTCATGGCCAGTGTCATGACAAACGCGGTCTTGAGCTGCACGGTCACGGCCAGGGCCGAACATATGCCCAGCATCTGCATGTTGATCGGGTTGTCGTACCATGCCGGATCGGCAAAGGTTTTAAAGGCTTTGGTCCGGGTGAGTTTCATTTTTCATCCTGCGCTGGTTCTGTTTCCTCAAGGCGGCATCTAAGCCGGTTTTTCCGGAAGCATAGCGATACGGGCTCATAGCTGGAAAGGGTCTTTTCAATCCCCCGGGATAGATATTGTCCGGTAAGCGTGGCCCCGCTGATGCCGTCCACGTAATGGGATTTATTTTCTTCAGACACCTGCTTTTCCACATCGCCCTTGGCCACCTGGATGGCGACAAAATTGCCGTTTTGATCCACGATTTTTTTGCCTTCAAAATTTTCCTGGAACCATCTTTTGTCAATCTCACCGCCCAGGCCCGGGGTTTCGGAATGCTGGTATACCGTGAACCCGGCAATGGTGGAGCCGTCGGCCTCCAGGGCCATGTAGCCGTAGATTTTGCCCCACAGGCCCTGGCTTTCAATCGGGATGATATAGGCCCGGATCTGTTCTTTTTCTACGTGCACATAGATGGGCAGTGTCTGCTTGCCGCCGGCGTCTTCTGCGGTCACAATTTTTCCGGAAGGGGTGACTTCGTATTTGCGGATGTTGTTATCGGAAATTTCCACGATTTGTTCCGGGCTGTATTGCTTGTCCCGGGAAATCAGGTCCACGGTATAGAGAATGTTTTTCTGCCGGTCCGTGATCCGGTTTTGTTCCTGGCGTTTCTGCAGGCCGGTGGCGGCTGCGGTCAGAAGCAGTCCGCACACAATGCACATGCCCAGGGCAAACAATATGGATTTGGCCGTGTCAGACATGAGGAATCCTTTTTTTGATCCGCAGCCGGATTTCCGTGTATTCCAGCAGCGGGGAGAACATGTTCATAAACAGGATCGCCAGCATCACGCCTTCGGGAAAGGCCGGGTTGACCACCCGGATCAGCACGGTCAGGGCGCCGATGAGAAAGCCGTATATCCACTTGGCCCGGTCCGTGCCCGGCGCGGTGACCGGATCTGTTGCCATGTAGGCCGCGCCGAAGGCAAATCCCCCGGCAGCCAGATGATATACCGGGTTCACGGAAAACCAGGGCATGGCCTGCGGTGTTGCCAGCAGGTTAAGTAAAAAACCCGTGGCCAGCAGGCCGACTATGCATCCCAGGATAATCCGGTAGGAGGCAATGCCTGCGGCAATCAGTACCAGGGCGCCGATGGCCGCGCAGATCGCCGAGGTTCCGCCGATGGTGCCCGGGTAATTGCCGACGGCCAGGGTGGCCAGCGTGTAGCCCTTGGATGCCAGCATTTCCTGGATATGATTGAAAGGGGCCTGCAGCGTGGTCATGGCAAGCGGCGTGGCCCCGGTGACCGCATCGGCTGCATTGGCCGCGTTTTGCCGGACAGCCACCCAGACCGCATCTCCCGACATCTGCGCCGGGTAGGCAAAAAAGATAAATGCCCGCGCGGTCAGCGCAGGGTTAAAAATGTTTCTGCCCGTGCCGCCGAAGACTTCCTTGCCGATGACCACGCCAAAGGTGATGCCCACGGCCACCTGCCACAAGGGGATGGTGGGCGGCAGCGTGAGGGGAAAGAGCAGCCCGGTCACCAGGAAGCCTTCGCTGATGGGATGTTTTCGCACGGCGGCAAACACAAGCTCCCAGAACAGGCCCGCTGCATACGATACGATAATAATGGGCAGCACGATCATCAGTCCCGTGCCTGCAGCAGGCAGAAAATCCGTGGACATCCCCGAGGCCAGGCGGGTGTGATACCCGGTGTTGTAGATGCCGAAAAGCAGCGGCGGGATCAGGGCTACCAGCACCAAGCTCATAAACCGCTTCAGGTCCAGGCTGTCGCGAACCAGGGGGCGGTGTCTGGTGGCTTCGGCCGGGAAGAAAACCACGTCTTCAATGGCTTCAAACAACGGGCCCAGCTTTTCCAGGCGCCCGCCCGGTGCAAAGTGCTTGCGCGGGATGTCAAATATTTTGCGCAGTGTTGTTTCAATCCGGCCCATGGATTATATCCGCTCCCTGAAATAGGCGTGCCTGGTTTCCTGGAAAGTATGGCAGAGCTCGATCTTGGACGGGCAGACATAGGAGCACAGCCCGCATTCCACGCAGTCGAGAAGCCCGTGGGAAAGCGCCTCCTCGATTTCCCCGGCCCGGATGCACTTGTAGGTGAACTGGGGCAGGATGTCGACCGGGCAGACCCGGGTGCAGTTGCCGCAGTTCACGCACGCCCGTTTTGACCCGTGCATGTCCGCGTCCACGGGCAGGGGCCTTGGGTTGAATATGGAGAGAAACGCCCGCGAACAGGTCGGCTTGTTTGCCCCGGGGCGCATGAAACCGAACAATTCGCGCTTTTTCGATTCCGTGATCAAAAACAGCGCGGTTTCGTAAAGTCCCAGGTAGGATTCGATCGAGCCGCTGTAGCCGCGAAACAAACCGCCTGTCACCCATCTGTACTTATCCGGCTCGATCACCCCGCTGACAAGTGTGTGCAATGGCGCCCCGATCCGTGTGCTGACATAACGGCTTTCAATGTCGGCACCGGAAACCGCAACAGTGCGCCGGGTGGGGAAGCCTCCGGTCTCCAGGAATTCGCCCAGCAGGACCACGTCCTGGCCCCGGATAAACCAGCCGCGGTTTTCTCTTGCTGTGGTCTTATTATGGAAGTGCACAACCCCGGGATCTTCTGCCGGATACGCGCCGCGTACGCGGTGGGTCACACATTTTTCAATTTCCGCATCAATTTCTGCCGACCTTGCACTTTTGCACACGTACGTGTGCCCGCAGAGGATTTCCAGTGCCTGCAGGCCGGTTTTAAACCGCCGCAGATCCGCGGGGGTGTTCAGGTAAATGTCCGGGGGCGGGTGAAACGGGTCCAGGTTGTCCATGGCAACCCAGATCATGGCCGGGGTTTCGGCGGGATCGGCCACGGATCGGTAGACGATGTCCCGGATAAAAGGCCACATGCCGGCGTTTAAAAGCATCTGCACAAGCCGGGGCCTTGTTGTCCGGGACAGCTCCGCTCCGGGCAGCGCCCCGAAATCCGCATGTTCTTCTGCTTTTTCGGTTTGGATAACGATTTCCCGGATCACCCGCCTGGGGCCGTAGCGGATGTCCACGACCCGCCCGCAGGCAGGGGAGGCAAACACAATGTCGGTGTTTTTCTTGTCCGCGTAAAGGGGGGTGCCGATTTTGACCCGGTCGCCGGTCTCCACCCGCAGCCGGGCTTTGAGCAGCGGAATACGCTCGGGCATGGCCGCCACCTCGCCCGGGGCCGGGGCGTCTTCGATACGGTGTTCCGGCAGCCCGGCAATTTTCAGCCGGTTTATTGGAAGGTCGGGTTTTGGATTCATATCTGCAATTGCTTTTGACGATTCAGAGAAAAACATATTATACTATAAAAGTGAACATGCTGGAATGCAAAGCGTTTCCTTTTCACTGGGCCCGGAGGCAGCGGAAATACGAATGGATGCGGAGTTTTACAAAGAACGCGACAGCCGCCTGGCGGCATTGTTTCGGGACAAGCCGGAAATGGTGACCGATTTCCCGGAATGGATGCTTCCGCGGCAATGGATTGAAGCCTACCGCGCCATGTCCCGCCTGGCCATTGTCGAGATTGCCGGACGCGACAGCGTCGCTGCTGCCGTTCAGGCGGTCTGCGAAAATGCATACACGGATCTGCTGCCGGTATATGTTTATACCGGTTCGGAGCACGGCCCGTGGCAAAGCGTTGTCGAGGCCGTGGATCGCATGTCCGGGCGCCTGCCGGAGGTGCGGGTGCATCCCCTGGTGGTGCTGGGTTCCCCGGAGTTCTGGCGGGCATTAAACGGCCGGTTTATATCCGATTTGATCGCCTGTTTCGGCCGTTATACCCCCTGTACCGGCTGCCACCTGTATCTGCACGGCGTGCGCATCCCCCTGGCCCGCATGCTGGGCAATGTTCCGATTATCGGGGGAGAGCGCGAATCCCACAGCGGAAAGATCAAGGTCAACCAGTGCGCCCCGGCCCTGGATTTTTACGTGCGGTTTCTGGCGCGTTTTCAAATCCGCCTGCATCTGCCGCTGGCAAAAGTCACGGAAGGCGAGCAGATCGAGCGGATCCTGGGCATGTCCTGGCAGCGGGGAGAAGATCAGCTCGGCTGCTGCCTTTCCGGCAATTACAATCGATGCCAGGGCGGCACCGGGGTTTCTGAAACCGATGTTATGGATTTTTTCCAGGCTTTTGCCGGCCCGTGCGCGGAAGAAATCATCAGCACGTACCTGGAAAACCGGGTTCCGGGTCACACGGAGATTGCAGAAAGGGCGCTGGCCACATGCCGCAGCACGAAATAACCCCGCATGCCGGGCAGGTTTCCGGGCCCGCAATAAAGGTGATCCTGGTGCTGCTCGACGGTCTGGGGGACCGCTCTTATGCGGAATTGGGCAATCAGACCCCGCTGGCCGCGGCAGCCACGCCGAACCTGGACCGGCTTTCCGCCCTGGGCGCCAACGGTCTGTTCCATGCCTCCTTTCCGGGCGAATGCCTTCCCAGTGAAACCGCCCATTACCTGATGTTCGGCTATGATCGAAGCCGGTTTCCCGGCCGGGGGCTGCTTGAGGCAGCAGGCGAGGGCGTGGCATTGGAAGAAGGGGATGTGGCTGTGCTGGCCCATCTGGCCGGAGTGGATTTTGATAAAAAAGGGATTGCCCGTCTTGTACACGGCCGCGATGACATCCCGGGCGGCAAAAAAAACCTGTATTCGTTTTACCGCAGGATTGCCCGGTATGATTGTGCTGGATTGCGTTTCGAACTGCACCACATCGGCCGCAATGACGGCATCCTGCGCATCCGGGGCGGGGCCTCTCCGGATATTTCCGATTCCGATCCGATTTTAAGGGGCGCGGCAGTGGCCCGGGTCATGCCGGTATCCGGAAGTTTGGAGCCTGCAAAGGCCAAAAAGACCGCCGGGGCGCTCAATGATTATCTGTCCTGGTGTCATGTGCAGCTGGCGCAGTTGCAAAAAAAGCGCGGTGCAAAAACAGCGCAAAAACCTCCCACTTTCCTGGTCACCCAGCGCGCCGGCCGTCGTATCGCCCAGGTGCCGTTTGGGGAAAAATGGGGATTCCACCCGGCCCTGATGGCCTCGGGCGGGGTCTACAAGGGGCTTGCCGCAGAGCTGGGCTTTGACTTTATCCCGGTCAAAGACAGCACACGCCCGGGCCGGGACCTTGCCGGGCGGGTGGATACGGCGTTAACCGATGCGTCCCATGACTTTATCCACGTGCATACCAAGGTGCCGGATGAGCAGTCCCACAAGGGTGACCCGGGGACCAAGAAGCAGGCCGTGGAAAAGCTGGATACCGGTCTTGACGGTCTGGTCCGGGCCCTTGGTCGAAGAGATGATCTGCTGGTCGTGGTAACATCAGATCACAGCACCCCGAGCCGTTCAAATACCATGGTGCATTCCGGGGAACCCGTGCCGCTTTTGATGGCCGGCGGGGCCATACGCCGGGACCGGATGGACCGGTTCGACGAAATTTCCGCAGCCGCCGGCGGTCTGGGATATCTGCAGGGCGCTCAGCTGATGTACATGATATTAAACGCCGCAGACCGGGCGATTTTGTCCGGACTGCGCCTGGGCAACAAACCCCGGCCGTATATGCCCGTCAACTACCCCGCATTTCAACTGCTCCCGCCCGGAAAAACAAGGTGATCTCCCCATGAAGATTTATGCAGCGGCAGATATTCACGACGATATAAGGATGAAGCCTTTTTCCGGGTGCCCCAATCCCAAGGGTTTGTCTTTGAATTCCAGAATATTTGAAGCCATTCGGTAATAGATGGGGAAATTTGTCGGGAGGTTGGGTCAGGGCGGGACGGCGGGGTGGTTTGCGCAGATGCATCGGGCGCGTCAGCGGACGGCAGATGCGCAAACTTCCCCGCCGGCCCGCCCTGCGGCGAAAATGCTTGCCCCCGTTTTTTGCAGAGCTTGTAATTTTCCGGGGAAACCGATAGAGTAAAACAGGCGTTGGCGTTCAGCGAAGCAGGCGGGCTATCCGACAAAGGGCCGGCGCAGCACGGTGTCCTTTTTCCAGCGGCGGTCGTTTTTGTAGGGATAGGCGATGTTGTAGTGAAGGCCCCGGCTTTCCTTTCGGTGCATGGCGCACCGGATGATGAGTTCGGCCACCACTGCGATGTTTCTCAGCTCAATCAAGTACGGGGTGACCTTGAAATTCCAGTAGTATTCCTGGATTTCCTCGCCGATGATTTCGATTCTGCGCTGGGCCCTTGCCAGACGCTTATCCGAGCGTACAACACCCACGTAATTCCACATCAGGCGGCGGATTTCGTTCCAGGTATGAGAAATCACGATAGCCTCGTCGCTGTCAATGGTGCCCAGGTCATCCCACATGGGAATATCCGTGGCGGTTTCGTTTTCATTGGTGCTTACTTCCGCTGCCGCCTTTTGGGCGGCCTGGTGGGCATACACCAGGGCTTCGAGCAGCGAGTTGCTTGCCAGGCGGTTGGCGCCGTGCAGGCCCGTGCAGGCGGTCTCCCCGATGGCGTAAAGCCGCTGGATATTGGTTCTGCCGAAAATATCCGTTACCACGCCGCCGCACATGTAATGGGCGGCCGGCACCACGGGCAGGGGCTCGCGGGTCATGTCAAAGCCGAACTCCAGGCACCTGGCATACAGGTGGGGAAAACGGGATTTAATCAAATCGGGGTCCTTGTGGGAAATATCGAGAAACACCGATTCATCGCCCCGTTTTTTGAGCTCCGAGTCAATGGCCCGGGCCACCACGTCCCTGCAGGCCAGCTCCCGCTGGTCGGTGTAGTCGGCCATGAAGGCCCGGCCGTCTGAGTTGCGCAGAATGCCGCCTTCGCCCCGCACGGTTTCGGAAATCAGGAAGTTCTTGGCCTGCGGGTGAAACAGGCAGGTGGGGTGGAACTGGACAAATTCCAGGTTGGCCACGGGTGCCCCGGCCCGGTAGGCCATGGCAATGCCGTCGCCTGTGGCCACATCCGGATTGCTGGTATAAGAATACACCTTGCCGGATCCGCCCGTGGCCAGCACGACAATTGTGGCCAGAAACGTATGAATCTCCCCGCTGTGCCGCTGGAGTACATAGGCACCGTAGCAGTAGTCCTCGTGCGTGGTGATGATCAGGCCGCGTTTTAAGCGCGTGGACCGCGAGATCAGGTCGATGGCGATATGGTTTTCAAACACCGTGATGTTGTCATGGGCCCGCACCCGGCTGACTAGGGCCTCTTCCACCGCCCGACCGGTAAGGTCATTGGCGTGCACGATGCGGTTGAAGGAATGCCCCCCTTCCCGGCACAGATCCAGATCCAGCTTGCCTTGGCTCCGGTTGAAGTCCACACCGAGCCCCAGGAGTTCTTCAATCCGCTCCGGGGCGGATTTGACCACCATGTCCACGACGCTTTCGTTGCACAGGCCGTCGCCCGAGGCCAGGGTATCTTCAATATGCGATTCAAACGTGTCTGCAGGGTCGAATACCGCGGCAATGCCGCCCTGGGCGTGCGCGGTGTTGCTGTCCATCAGGCTTTTCTTGGTGACCACCGCCACCTGCCCGTGTTCGGCCACTTTCAGCGCAAACATGAGGCCGGCCACGCCGCTGCCCACAACCAGGAAATCAAATCGGTATTCCATATCTGCTTTGCCGTAGGATGCGATGTTAGTGTACATCCAGAAATGGCGAATTTGCCGAATTTCTGAGTGGGCACGCGGTTAGCGCAAACCAGGGCGCTTTTTCTTGCCCGCAGCGGTCCGGCCGAGGAGCATGCCCAGAATCAGCACGCCCGCACCTGCCAGAAACCACTTGAGCCCGGCGGACATAAAAGCGTTGCTGACCTGCTTTTCCAGGGTTTGGATCCGCTGGTTTTTTTCTTCCAGCTCCTTTTCCATGGCCTCGTATTGTTCCCGGAGCTTGAGATAGTCCTTGGATTCTTCCTGGAGTTCGGCATGGTCGCTTTTGGCCTGCTCGAGTTCTTCCCGGGTTTTTTCCAGGGTGTTGCTCAGCTCCTGGTTCCGCGTAATCAGGCGCTGGTTTTCTTCGGTCAGGGACTCCACCTTGCGGCGAAGGGGCTTTATTTCCTCGCGCATTTCTTTTACGCCCAGACTGTCGGGTTTCTGCTGGCTTACGTATTTTGAAAACACCCAGCCGGTGGTACCGTCAGGCACGCGTACATTGCTCCATTTTTCCTCGGTGTCCAGGACTTCGAGCTCCTGGCCGGATCTGAGCATTTTTTTGATCCGGTAGTCCAGTCCCGGTCCGGAGCGCAGGGGGACCTCCATGAGATCGTTTATGTATTGGGTTTCGGCAAGTGCGGCAGCCGCCACCAAAACGGACAAAAAACAGGATAGCGCAAGAATCGTGATTTTTTTCATGGCCTCACCAGCGAATTGAAGTTTAATGCATTGATTTTGAATACAAATTTTATGTATACGGGATTTGGCAGCCGGATGCAAGTCAAAATCATTCAGGGCGCACTTCCATGCCCTGCCTGAGGCGGCTTGCCAGGCCGGAAAGCCGGCGGCCCGGGTTGTCGTTTTTCAGGGCGATATTCACGGCCTTGGGACTGCCCACCAGGATCACCAGTTGCTTTGCCCGGGTAATGGCAGTGTACAAGAGATTGCGCTGCAGCATGATGTAATGGCGGGTGAGCATGGGTAAAACGACCGCCGGATATTCCGAGCCCTGGGACTTGTGCACGGAAATGGCGTATCCCAGGGTCAGTTCCTCGAGTTCCTCTGTGTCATATGAGACCTCCCGGCCGTAAAAATCCGCGGTCAGCACCTGACGGACCGGGTCTATGTGGATGATGTTGCCGATGTCCCCGTTGAACACCTCCTTGGCGTAGTTGTTCTTCAGGTGCATGACCCGGTCGCCGGCCCGGAATTGATGGGATGCTCCGGAAATGCCGCAGGTACCCGGATTGATGGCTTTCTGCAGCTCGCGGTTTAAGTTGAGGGTGCCGGCCACGCCTTTGTGTATGGGGGTCAGCACCTGGATGTCTTTGCCCGGGACCAGGCCGTAAATTTCGGGCAGCCGGTGCATGCAGAGCTCGACCACTGCGTCTGCGGCCGCCTGGGTGTCATCGGCTTTTATCATGAAAAAGTCCTGATCCCCCGGCTCACTGCTGAAGGCAACGAGCTCCGGCTGCTGGCCGGCCCGGATGTGATGGGCGTTTCGGATGATCGTGCTTCTTGCCGCCTGCCGGAAAATTTCCGTGAGATGATGCACCGGGATGATGCCGGCCTCGATGATGTCTGCCAGTACGTTGCCCGGTCCCACGGGCGGGAGCTGAAATACGTCGCCCACCAGGATCAGCCGGGCATTGATCCGGGTGGCCCGCAGCAGGTGATGCATCAGTTCCGCATCGATCATGGAGGCCTCGTCAATGATGAGCACATCCGCCTGAACCGGGTTTTCCGGGTCCTTTTCAAAGGTACGGGTCTCCAGGTGGTAGCCCAGCAGCTTGTGGATCGTGTGGGCCGCACGGGCCGTGACTTCGCTCAGGCGCCTGGCGGCCCGGCCGGTGGGGGCGGCCAGGCATACGCGCCTGCCCGTCATCCGGAAAGCCTCTGCAACTGCCTGAATCAGGGTGGTTTTGCCCGTGCCCGGCCCGCCGGTAATAACCGCGCTCCGGGATGAAAGTACCGAGGCCAGGGCCGATCGCTGCTCATCTGAAAGCCGGACCGCGAATCGGTCTTCAATGTGTGCGGCGATCGCCTCCGGGCTCTCTGCCGGGGTTTTTACGGGTACGGCCATCATGGCGGCCAGGCGGCCGGCAATGCCGTGTTCGGCCTGGTGCAGGGCTGCGGGATACACCCGCCTGCCGTTCTCATCGCCGGCGGCCTCGATGATGACCTCGCCGTCTTCGACCAGTTGTTCCAGGCCTTCATTGATGGCCTCCCAGTCGATTTCGTAGCCCTGGTCCAATCTTTCCCTGAGCCGGTCTTCAGGCAGAAAAACGTGGCCGGAAGCGGTGGCTTCATGCAGCAGATGCCGGATGCACGCGGCCGCCCGCCGGGTTTGATCCGCCTGCACGTCCGTGTTTGCAGCAATGGTCTCGGCGATGGCAAAACCCGCGGCCGGAAGTTCTTTTGCGAGTTGATACGGGTCATGGGTCAGAATATCCATGGCCGCCTCACCATAGGCCTGATGGATCCGCGCTGCATATGCGGCTTTAATGCCGTGTTTCTGCAGAAAATTCATGATCTCGGAAATCGCCCGGTGACGCTGCCACTGCCGGGCAATGGCCGAGGCACTGGCATCTCCGATGCCTTCGATTTCCGTAAGCCGGAAAGGTGCATCGTCGAGCACTTCGAATGTATCCGCGCCGAACGCGGAGATGATTTTCTTTGCGGTGGCGGGGCCGACGCCCTGTATCACGCCGGATTCCAGATACTGCCGGATTCCGCTTACAGTGGCGGGTCGGGTAATCTCCGCATTTTCAAAACGGAACTGCTCGCCATAGCGGGGGTGGGTGACCCATTTGCCGTTTATTTTTACACCCTGGCCGGCGGCCGCGCCCGGCAGGTGCCCGACAATTGTTACGGGGCGGCTGCCCGGCCCGGTTTGCATGCGGGCCACTGTATAGTGGGTCTGCGGGCTGTGATAGGTGATCTGTTCAAGCCGGCCTTCTAAAGATATCATGATAATGTGCACATTGGCTGCGCGGCTTTATAAATTCGATATTCGGATTTCGGATTTATTTTCGTTGTTTGTCATCGCAGGCCACAGCGAATGCGTTTTCGTATCCGGTCCGGATCAGCCGGGATTCAATTTTTTCCGCGTTTTCCAGTGAGGAAAACCGGCCGACGCACACCCGGTAAAACGTTTCGGATTTCCGTGTCACCTGTTTGATATCAACATGTTCGTGCGTCTGGCGCAGTTTATTTTGCAGCCGTTCGGCAAGATCCCGGCGGACAAAGGCCCCGACCTGGACCGTGAAATCGCCGCTGTACAGATCTGCATGCCCGGGCTCGGTCTGCTGCGTATCTGCTTTTCCTTTTTCCATGGCCACGATTTCCACTTCTGCCGTGCCCGGCCCGATCATGTCCACGTCTTTGGCGGCCTGATAGGAGAGATCGATGATTCGGCCGCGGACAAAGGGCCCCCGGTCGTTGATGCGCACCACGGTCTGCTTTCCGTTGTCTTTGTTTTTCACCAGCACGAAGGTGCCAAGCGGGAGCACCTTGTGGGCGGCGGTTTTTGCGTGCATGTTGTAGGTCTCCCCGTTTGCGGTTTTGCGGCCATGAAACGGGGCGCCGTACCAGGAGGCCAGCCCGGACTGGCGAAAGCCTTTTGAACTGGCAATGGGATGATACCACTGGCCGTTGATTTTGTAGGATCGCCCTTTTACCGGGGTTTCCCGGATCGAAGGCGCGGTGCTGCACCCGGAAATCAACAGCAGAAGCGACAGGATAACGCCACCGGCTGCCTGGAGATGGATCCTTCTTTTCGGTTTTGCCATATTTATTTACCCAGGGCGATGCGCAGAACCTGTCGCATTTTATCCACAAAGTGAAATTCGATTTCATCCTTTACGTTTTGCGGCACATCCTCCATGTCCTTTTCGTTGAACTTCGGCAGGATAATGCTCTTGATCCCCGCACGGTGGGCAGCCAGCACCTTTTCCTTGATTCCGCCAACGGGCATGACCTGTCCCCGCAGGGTAATTTCCCCGGTCATGGCCAGGTTTTTTGACGTGGGCGTATTTGTGAGCAGCGAGGCAATTGCGGTAAGCAGCGTGACCCCGGCAGAAGGACCGTCCTTGGGTACGGCGCCGGCCGGGACGTGCACGTGCAGGTCGGTTTTGTCAAAAATGCCTTCATCGATTTTCAGGGCTCTGGCATTGGCCCGCAGGTAGCTTAATGCCGCATTGGCAGATTCTTTCATCACGTCGCCGAGCTGCCCGGTCAGGGTGAGTTTGCCGTTTCCCTTCATTGCCGTGGCCTCGACAAACAGGACATCACCGCCGGCCTCGGTCCAGGCCAGGCCCATGACGACCCCGGGCGTGGAAACCCGCTTTTTGATCTCTTCAAAGGAGAATTGCACGGGTCCCAGGTATTCCCGGACTTCCTTGACGCCGATTTTTACGAAGTCCGTCTCTTTTTTGGCGATTTTGGTGGCCACCCCGCGGCAGATGTTGGCGATTTCGCGCTCCAGGTTGCGCAGGCCCGCCTCCCGGGTATAGCCGGAAATCACGTGCTTTACCGCCCCGTTGGTGATCTGGATATTGCCGGCCTTGAGCCCGTGGGCCTTTCTTTGCCTGGGAATGAGAAAACGGGTGGCGATTTTGACCTTTTCCTCCTGGGTGTAGCCCGACAGGCGCAGGACCTCCATGCGGTCGCGCAGGGCCGGGGGGATGGTGTCGAGGATATTTGCCGTGGTGATGAACATGACCTTGGAGAGGTCAAATGCCACGTCCAGATAGTGGTCGGTAAAGGAATAGTTCTGCTCCGGGTCAAGGACTTCCAGCAGGGCGGATGAGGGATCGCCCCGGAAATCCGCGCCCACCTTGTCGATCTCGTCGAGCATGAAAACCGGGTTCTTGGATCCGGCTCGCCGGATGCCCTGGATGATCCGTCCGGGCATGGCACCGACATACGTTCGCCTGTGACCCCGGATTTCGGCTTCATCCCGGATGCCGCCCAGGGCGATGCGCACGAACTTGCGGCCCAGGGCCCGGGCAATGGAGTGGCCCAGCGAGGTCTTGCCCACCCCTGGCGGTCCCGCCAGGCACAGGATCGGGCCTTTGATTTCCGGGTTTAACGTAAGTACGGCCAGGTATTCCAGGATGCGCCGCTTGGCCTTTTCCAGCCCGTAGTGATCGTTTTCAAGCACCTTTTCCGCGCTTTCCAGGTCCAGCTCGTCCGGGGTGGTCTCATTCCAGGGCAGGGCGGTCATCCAGTCAAGATAAGTCAGGGCCACTGTGTATTCGGCAGAAGACGGATGCATCCGGGCCAGGCGGTTTAGTTCTCGCTCGGCTTCCTTGTGGGCCTCTTCCGGCAGGTTCTTTTCATACAGCCGGTTGCGGTATTCCTCCACCTCGCTGCCGGATTCATCCATTTCGCCGAGTTCCTGCTGGATGGCCTTTAACTGCTGGCGCAGGTAGTACTCACGCTGCTGCTGTTCCATGTCCCCCTTGACCTGGGACTGGATCTTGTTGCCGATTTCCAGGATGTCGGTCTGATAGCTCACCAGCTGGGTGACCTTGTGCAGCCGGTGCTTTACGTCAAAGATCTCGAGGACTTCCTGCTTTTCCCGGGTATCCGAGTCAATGGTGGAGGTGACCATGTCTGCCAGGGTGCCGGGCTCTTCCAGGGATTTTGCCATGGATCCCATTTCGTCTGAAAGCGAGGCGGACAGCTGCACCACTTTCTGGTACTGGGTGACCAGGTTGGACATCATGGCCTCGATTTCCTTGTCCCGGGTTTCATCCACGTGCACATGCTCCACCCGGGCCTTGAAATACGGCGTTGTTTCCGTGTATTTTTGAACCCTGAACCGGCCGATACCCTGCAGCAGGATCTGAGCGTTGTTTTCCTCGGTTTTGGCCATTTTCAGGATCACTGCGCTGCAGCCCACCTCGTAGAGGTCCCCGGGGCCGTAGTCGGACTGGGGTTCATTCTGCCGGGAGACCACCGCGCCCACCAGGCGGTCCCTGGACATGGCTTCATCAATGAGCTGGATGGAATCTTGCTGCATTACGATTAAGGGCAGGACCATTTTCGGGAACAGGACGACATTGAAAAGGGGAAGAATCGGCAATTCTTCCGGGATCTTATCAAGTGACTGGGATTGCTGCTGCTCGTTTTCCGCCATGGATCGGCCTCCGCGTATCTATCTTTGGCATTTTCGCCGGGACTGGTTTAATCGGAGCTGATGGGAATATTCTGCCGCGTCCGGTGCGGCAGTTTGGCGATTTCGATATAGAGAAAACCGTTTTTGTAGCGGGCGGTGATGTTTTCCGTATCCACCGGGGATTTCAGATAAAGCATCCTTTCAAACGGCCCGTATTGGATTTCCGCAAGCCGGTAGCGGCCGTTCGGGGCCGGCGGCGCACCGGTGCGCCTGCCGGAAATCCGGATAGCCCGCGGGTTGACTTCCAGGTCCAGGTTTTCCTTTTCAACTCCGGGAATTTCGGCAGTGATAAAAATTTTCTCAGCGGTTTCGTAAATGTCAAGCTGCGGTTTCCAGGTGGTCTGGGAAAAGGAAAACATCGGGCTGTTTGACTGGAACAGATCTGACATGCCCCTGCCGGAACGCGAATTGTCAAAATCATTGGTGAATCGGATTTTAATGTATTCCATCTGCCGGCTCCACGGAATTTCAATCAGCGCCCCCGGAAAAAGGCAAATCCTTCGGATATCCGTATGGACACTGATTCAATGGGTTTCGGGTTTTCTGTCTCTTCGTATTTGTTTAAATTAACACCGGCAGGCGAATTTGTAAAGATCACCGGCATCCGGTTGTTGCAGTCAGACGTGCGGGGATGTCATACAGGGGAGGGCGTTGTCATAATGTGGGATTTCAGGTTCACCATGTAGTCGCGGACCGTTTTTTCAGCCATTTCACCGTTTCGCGCCTGGACGTAGCGGTTGCCGGTAATGACGGTTTCCGCGTCTTTCATGAGGTTGTTTCCCATCATGGCAAAGTAGATATACAGGATGCGCCGCACGCTGGGCATCAGTTCGGTGATGATCTGTTCGAGCAGCTTGTTTTGCGCCGCATCCAGGCATGCCATGGCAAAATCGAGAACAGCCTGGTAGTAGCCGTACAAATCCAGATTTTCGGAACAGCTCCAGCTTCTCCGGGCGGCTTCGTCGATTTTTGCAAGTTCTGCGTCCGTGCCGTTTTCAGCGCATTTCCTGCCGGTATAGCCGAGCAGTTCGAACAGCACGTCAAAAAGATCCTCGATAAATTCCGGCGTCATTTTGGTTACTGTCGCCCCGCGCCTTGGGGCGATTTCAATGACGCGGTTTTTTTCAAGTATGCGAAACGCCTCGCGCACGGGGCTCCGGCTTACGCCCAGCTCGTCTGCAACAGATGCCTCGCGTATGCGCTCGCCCGGTTTGATTTCCAGGCGGATGATTCTGTCCTGAAGGTATTCGGCAATCTGTTCGGCCAGATTGCCGGAAAGCGTGAAGCTCATGTTTTTCTCCGTTTAAACAGCCCGGCAATGTAAATTTTAAGCCCCCGCCATGCCAGGGTGAAAACCGGCGGGCGCCGGGCGAGCACCGCCTCTGTGACATGCCGGGCAGCCTGGTTGACCGCGTCTTTATCCGTCCGGGATCCCACCGCGGTCATGAAGTCCCGAATGGTGCCCGGATGGCGTTGCTCTAATCGGTTTAACCTGGCCGCGCCCCGGTTGATCCCTGCTGCAAGGCTCCGGGCCAGGCCGGGAGAACTCAGCATATCATGGAAGCCGGATTGCAGTCCAGGATCCGCCTCACGGATCACCGCCTGTGCGAGTTCTTTATATGCCGCCATGCCTTTGCGGGCGGTTTGTGTGTCAATATCTGCGAAAAGCCCGGCCACAAAAGGCACCAGCAGCTGCGGCGGCATTTTGTCGTTTAACTGGCAGCCGAGCTCGGCTGCCGCATGGATATGAAAATTCACAATCGCGGGTACCGCCCCGAGCAGGGCAAGCATGGTTTCGGGGTCCTCCCACATGAGCGTGCGCACGGTCCGGGCGCCTTTTTCCGGATCTATCCCGGATAATACTTCCCTGAGGATGTCCTTTAAAAACGGTGTCCTGAGGACTTCTTCCAGCACGCTTTCTGCGTCCGGACAAGCGTTTCTCTCATCTGCGGTCTCATCCGGCCCCGCAGCATCCGCCCCGAATTTGCCAACGGATTTACGGACTTCCGGGGTCGTGCATTTATCGGATTCCGCGCAACGCCCCGACAGGGCCTCTTCAATCACAGGCGCCAGGGTGCCATACAGCGCCCTGCCTTTTTCCCTGATCCGGTCAATGGCCTCCCGGTCGATGTCTTCGATGACATCCGCGGTATATTCAGTGAGCATGCGCTCCGGGAACTTGTCATTGATCTGGTCGAGCGCCTCGTCGACCAGGCTGACCAGCGAGTTGATCAGGGCGGGGGGTGCCGCAGCACAGGAAAGGGAAAAGTCCATGTCCCGCCACATCACGGTTCGCACCAGCCGCCGGGCGGATTGCGGATCAATGTTGCTTAGCATGATGCGGATGCTGTTTTTAAAGGCGGGGCTTTCCAGCAGCTGTGCCAGCACCCGGTCCACAGCATCGATGACGCCATTATCGGTTTGATCTGCCATGGAATGCGTTCCTTTTTTTCTTTTTACCGCAAAGCGCCGTGCTACAGGGTTTTGCAGTTGAAATAATACCGGCCCGCCTCTGCCTGGCAGAGCTGCTTGCCCCCCAGCCAGAGCTGGATCATCTTCACATCCCGCCAGTGCTTTTCCACGTCCCGGGCCCGGTCGCTGCCGTATACACCCATCACGTCCATGGCCGTGCCGATATCTGCCACCATGAGATCGCAGACAAAGGCCTTGATATTTCTCGCCCGGGCAATGGTCTGCTCTGAGTGCAGGGGCCGGCCCCCCTTCTTGTTGCGGGAATCGATCATCTGGACAATTTCATAGGAAAGAATCCGGCAGATGTCGATATCCCCGGCGATTTTTCCGATAACGCCGGCCACTGCGTCATTTTCCTTTAAGAGCCGGTTGTCGAGCTTGTATTTGCCGACAAAATCATAAACAAGCTCGTAAACATTTGCCATGGCGCCCATGGCAAAAGCAACGCTTCCCAGAAGGCCGATGGTCACAAGCCCCTTGAACACCTCGGCGTCTTTGCCCGGCCCCTGAACCCGGTAAAAATCCGGCACGCGCACGTTGTCAAACCAGATATCCCCGTTTTTGTCAGCCGCCATGCCGGCTTTTTGATAGGGGCCGCTTTGCCTGACCCCCGGTAAGCGGGCCGGCACCATGATATAAGCAAAATCTGCCGGATCATCGGATCCCGGCCTTGTGGTGCAGGGCACGCCGAATAAATCGGCCAGCCCGCCGGAATTTGTGGGCCAGAGCTTGTGACCGTTGATGACCCATTCATTGCCGTCTTTTACGGCCGTAGTCTGGATGGTTTTGCCGCGCAGCAGGTCCATGTTTTCAATGTCTGATCCGCCCTGGGGTTCGGTCATGGCCTGGCAGCAGATGCATAAATTGTCCGTGCGGCAGAACATGGGCGCAAGTTCCCGGGCCAGGCGCATGTTGATGTCCGGCTTGAGCAGAAACGTGCACAGCGGCCACATGGAGCAGATATTGGCCAGGGCCAGGGCGGAGTCGGCCCGGGCCATTTCCTCGGCAATGGCAAACACCATTTCGCCGAGCCGGTCCGATGATCCCGCCCCCATGCCGCCGAGTTCCTCCGGAAACAGCACTTTCTGAATGCCCAGATCCACGCACAGCTTTTTCATGGCCGGTTCAATCAGGCGGTGATCCTTCCAGTCCTCGTCAAAGTCCTGCCGGTACGGCATCACGTCTTCTTCGGCCCATTTGCGGATCACTTTCCGCAGCGGCGCCTCCATGGGCGAGATGCGGTCGGCGGGTCTTAAAAATGCTTCAAACGGCTGCATGGATGATCTCCTTTAAACGCCGGGCCCCGGCGGAAAGCCGCGGCACGGCAGTTGCCTTGTCTATTGCGGCCGGCTGTCAAAAACATGGCGGGCCACGTCCAGCCTCACCGGCGCATCTGCGCCTGCACCGCACAGGGCAGACTGAATTGTCTTGATATCCCGCCATGCCTTTTCCATCCGGCCCTCCCGGGCATATCCTTCAGAGGCCATCAACTCCATCATCTTATTGACCGCCAGCATGGCCCCGGCCTGCACCCGGCGCCCGGTCATCTGGGCCTGGGTAAACATGGCGGCGCTTCCTGCCGCGCCCCACTGGCCGGGATTGGAAAGAAAATGGGCCAGATGGTGCAGAAGCGTCCAGGATACGGCCGTTTCCTCGTAGGCTTCTGCCAGCACGGCCGCGCACAGCGGGTTGTCCTTGAGCCGGCATCCGCCCTTGATGACCCGCTCGGTGGCCCACTGGTCTGCCACCTCCATGCATCCCATGGCCGCGCCTATGCTGACCGCGCCCAGAAAGAGATTGGTCCAGGCATACAGGCTGCACACCGCGGCGTCCCCGGCAATCCAGCATTCCGGGAAAACGGGTGCCGACTGGAAAGTCACGTCCGCGTTTGTGCATCCTTCCAGCCCGGTTTTCCGGAGGCTTTCCTCCCGGGTAATGCCTTTGGCGTTTCCCATTACAATAGCCACGCCCGGTTGTTCGTCGGTATCTGCACATACTGCTGCAAACACCGCCGCATCCTTTCCCAGGTCCAGGGGCCGCAATGCCCGCCCGGAGACCGTATGGCTGTTATTTGCACCGTTAAGCGATGCCCGGATGGGCCGGCCCGCAAAAAGCGGCAGGACCTCGCCTGACGGTGCGCAGGAGGGCAGAATCAGCGTAGCCGTGTTTAATTGATCCCTGCAGAACAGGGGTGCCAGTTGCTCATAGACCGCGGATTGTCTGCTGCTCGATGTTGCGATCAACGCGCAAAGGGCATATTCCATGGCATGGATAAAACCGATGCCCGCATCCGCGCGGCCGACCTCCTTTAAAATCATGATCAAGGCAGTGGCCGAGGTTTCCGGGTTCAGCCCGAGTCCGCCGCTGTCTGCAGGAAACATCAGCCCCTGGCAGCCGATATCAAGCGCCAGCCGGGTACGTACCCGTGGGAAAAGCGTTTCAAAGGCTTCCAGAAATTCCAGGCGCCTGGAGACAACTTCCTTTGTGGCCCACTGGCGCACCGATTTTGCGATCTCGTCTGCCTCCCCGGACACCCAGTCTTTGGGGTAAACAAAAAGCTGGTTGAGATTTTTTTTCATACATCCCCCGCATCAATGGCCGAACGGATTTTCAAATCCCGGCTGTCTCCGAGCATTCCCGCTACAACCTGTTCCACTGCAGCCAGGGCATCGCAGTCTGGCAGACTAAGAAACGATCTGCCTGCTGCATCATATTGCCGGATGACATCATCTTCCGGGATGTGCCCGAGCACGGAAATCCCGGCAATGCCGGGAAAACAACCTGGATCGTCGGTTTGGCGGACCGTGTTGAATAACAGTCCCGTATGTCGGCAGGCCGCGGATCGCCCGGCCACATCCGCGATCATGCCCGCAACATTGCGGCCCTTGACTGATGCATCCGTGACCAGAACCAGGTGCGTGACCCGCTCCATGACCCGCCTGTTGATCTGTTCGATGCCGGCTTCGCCGTCGATTACCACGTAGTCGAAATTTTGGGCCAGCTTGCCGATCATGCCGCGCAGAAAGGAATTTAACCGGCAATAACACCCTTCATCCTCGGGCCGGCCGATGGCCAGAAAAGCCAGGTTGCCGATTTCCTGCATGGCATTCAGCATTTCATAATCGATCTGGCCCATCAGTTCCGCCTTGTTTGCGCCTTTTGCGCTTTTGATCCCGCTGATCACCGAATTGCGGACATCGTCCACGGTTTTGGCAGCAGAAACCCCGAGGGCCGTGGCAAGGCCCACGGCCGGATCCGCATCGATTGCCAGCACCTGCCGGTCTTTTCTGCGGGCAAGTGTTCTGGCAATCATGGCGCTCACAGATGTTTTGCCCACCCCGCCCTTGCCGCATACGGCAATAATGACCGGCACATTACTGCCCTCTGCATTATCCATTATCTTCTCCCGTCGGCCTGTTTGCGCTTTTCAAGTACCGCGGCCATGGCTTTTAACTCCGAGACGCCGTCGCAGACGCTTTGATATTGGCAGGTGTTGCAGTCAAAGGTCATTTCTTCGGCCATCTTCCGCATGGCGTTGATGTAATCCACGGCGTCCTGGCTTACATCCCGGAGTTCCTTGACGTCCCGGTTTTTCGAGGTAACTGTTACAAGCTCGGCAGCCTTTACATAATTGTTGTTTTTACAGGCATCCAGCACGGCCCGGCCCGCAACGTGAAGGCCAAGACCGCTTTCAAGGGCCCGGGTGCTGATGCGGACCCATTCGTGCATGTCCTGGTAAGCCGTGCGCATCATGTATCCCTTCAGCGATACCTCGTATGCGGCAAGCGACATTTCCACGAAACGATCATAGGCGTTGGTTTCATCAAAATCCGCACCGCAGACGATGACGATTTTTCCCAGGGGCATCCAGTCCTGCGCCCTTTCGGTGAAATCCGGCCCGATACTTGTGATCCGGCCGTCTTCGACCAGGCGGGCGTCATTAGTCCACAGCAGCAGGGAAAACGATTCCGCACAGGGCCCGCCCAGTTCCAGGCCCGTGTCCCGGCGCAGCACAATGTCCCGGCTGCCGGCCGCAGGCCACGGCGGTGCGGCATCCGCCTGCATCTGTCGGACTTTGCCGTTTTTCTCTTTTTCGCGGATATAAGCCCGGATTTGTCCAATTGCATCGTCAAAAAGCGGCATATTCAGACCTTCTCTAAAACCGCCTCCCGCGCCATCACGGCCGCGCCGAGGGCGCCGTTGATCTGCGGATCCATCCGCAGGGTCTGCACCGGCATTTTCAGCTTTTCCTGCAGGGCCGCATATACCCCGATGTTTTTGGCCACCCCGCCGGTAACCACTATTTCCGGTTCCACGCCGATGCTTTTGGCCAGGGAGATGATCCGCGTGGCCATGGCCCGGTGCAGGGCCTTTAAGATGTCGGCAATGTCCCGGCCTTCGTTGACCAGGGAAACGATCTCGGTTTCGGCAAAAACCACGCACTGGCTTGAGATTTCCAGGTCCCGGGCGGCTTTCTGCCCGATTGTGCCCATGTCTTCGAGTGGTACTTCCAGGGCTTCGGCCATGATCTCGAGAAACCGTCCGCTGCCCGAGGCGCATTTGTCGTTGTATACGTACCGGATCACCCTGCCGGTTTCATCCAGCTTGATGGCTTTTGCGTCCTGTCCGCCGATATCAATTACGGTGCGGATTGATCCGGATGTCCACCACGCGCCTTTGCCGTGGCAGGTGATTTCTGATTCCACCCGGTGGGCAAACGGGATCTTGTTTCTGCCGTAGCCGGTTCCGATGACATAGGCGAGGTCATCCATGGAAAGCCCGGCGTCTGCCAGGGCCGTTTTCATGACTTTTTCCGCGGACTGTTTCGGTGCGGCAGTCACCCGCATGACCCGGCTGGCCAGTACATCGTCGCCGTCGAGAATCACCGCCTTGCCCGTGAGTGAACCGATATCGCATCCTGCAACAATCATATCCGCCTCCCGCTGATTTTTTCTCCGGCCACCAGGGCCGCGCCGATGGCCCCGGCCAGTTGGGCGTCGGCCTTGCGGATGCGTTTTGTCCCACACCCGATCAGGCCTTCCAGGGTATTGACCACTCCCGCGTTTTTCGAAACCCCGCCGGTCATGCAGACGTCTTTTTTTACGCCGAGGCTGTTGACCAGCAGGGCCACCCTGCCGGCCATGGCGGTATTGATGCCCGCGGCGATATCCGCGACCGGAACCTCGTTGTTGAAATATTCGATCACGTCTGCCTGCGCCCACACGGTGCATGTGGAGGCCAGGGTCATGGGTGAATGGGACCTGGCCGAAAGTGTGCCCAGCTCGGCCAGATCGATATTGAGCACCTTTGCCATTACTTCCAGAAACCGGCCGGTGCCGGAGGCGCATTTGTCATTGGTGATAAAGTCCACAACCCTGCCCTGATCGTCGAGCGAAATGGCTTTGCAGTCCTGTCCGCCGATATCAATGACCGTTCTTGCAGAAGGCAGCAGCCAGTGCGCGCCAAAACCGTGGCACTTGATCTCTGAGACCGATTCATGGACAAAGCCGATGTTGCCTCTGCCGTAGCCGGTGCCCACGCAGTATTCCACATCCGCGGGGGTTGCCCCGGCTTTTTCAAGGGCGGCCTGCATGGCCTGGTCCGCGGATTGCTGCGGCCGGGTTCGGGAGCGGATGATGGCCGATCCCGCAATCCGGCTTTTTCCGTTATTTGCCGTCATGACAACGGCCTTTGAGGTCAGCGATCCCACGTCGCATCCTGAAACAAGCATTACACGATCCCCCTTACTTTAAGGAATTCCGCCATCCGGTCGGCCGTTGTTTGCCAGGATTCCACCCGGAAATCAAATGCGTCCGAATTCATGATATGGGTCGGATATCCGTGCTTTTCAAGATCATCCATGTAGGGCCGCACCATGCCCCAGGTGTTTCTGCATCCCGGGGTGCCGCTGTATATGATGCAGTCCGGCTTGACCGTCTTTGCCAACTGCAGGGTCATTTCCAGCCACATGTACGGCCGGTAATACGGCCCCCGGATACAGTTCACCATGGGCATCCGCGCATTGATCTGGGCAAGCGCGTCGATCATGTCGTCGATGGTATCGGTGCGGATGGCGTATCCCGCATCCTGGAATCCTTCCTTTATGGCCGGGCTATGGGGCGTGTAAAATGTTTTTAAAAGAGAGCCCACCTGGCAGATGCCGTTTTGCTCCAGCCAGTTCCAGAAATCAAAATCCACGGCAAAGTGGTCAATATAGCAAAACAGGGCGCGCACTTTTTCCGTGCCGTAGCGCATGCCGGAGATGCCCCGGGCGGCGCGGTTTTCGCATTGGGCCGCCATCTCCTCCAGAATCCGGGTGTATTGCGGCGTGCCTGCGAAAAAATACCGGCCGGAATAAAGAATCATGTTGTAGATCGAGGGTACGGGGCTGGGGATCATCCGCTGCATGTCTTCCAGATCGCCGAGAAGCGCGTCCTGTTTTTCGTATTCAGCCAGAATTTCGCGCAGCTGATCTTCGTCCAGGCTGCGGCCGGTATGCGATTCCAGAAAGGCGATCAGTCCCTTGTAATCCTCCCGGTGGTATTGGCTGGAGCGCTCATCCACGAGTGTCGGGGGATAATCCAGCTGGTAGAACGGCTTGTCCAGGTAAGCTGCGGCAAACGCAAATGCCGTGGCATTGGTGTCGCAGACCCCGGGCGTGTCGCATACAACCAGATCGATATCTTCGCCCAGGCCTGCAAGATAAGCACCCAGTGCTCCCCGCTGGGCAGAACACCCGGTTTCCGTGAATCCCGCCTCGCAGCAGTAATCCAGATAATCCACGGTTCCGCGTTTCCACGCCAGGCATGCCAATGTTGTCAGGGGCTCTATCATTACCGGGACAATATCCATGGCGTAGAAAATGGCCGGCGAAAAGCAAAACGTGGTAATGGCAAGTTTCCTGCCCCGTTCATGGGCGGTTTTAATATTATCCAGATACTGCCACACCATTTCCAGAAACATTTTGCCTACCCGGCCCTCGTGTGCCCAGACGTCGATGATCCGGTCGTAGTAAGGGACGTAATGGCCGAGCCACCGGATTTCCTTGTCCGTGCTGTCAAGCGTTTTGTGCCCCACGTTCAGGACGTGCCACAGCATGGTGTCAAAATTATATTCCCTGATTTCCGGCCGCATACCTGACCTCCGATGTCTGTGAAATCCGTTCCAGAAATGCGTCAACCCGCATTTTGATTCTGCCCTTATCCACCAGGGGGCCGTACTCGCGCTCCAGTTCCAGGCAGGCAATTCCCCGCTGTTTCAGGTGTTTTGCAAAAAGCCCGTTTTCCGCCCCGTGAAGATCGCAGAATCGAATATTCTGCAAGATCACCCCGTCAACTTTTGCCTGCTCGATTGTATCGGTTATTGTTGCCAGCCGCTGATTGAAGCCGCCGAACATGCGCGGGCACATGGACTCTTCGAGATACCAGTGCGCCAGGGCCGATACCGGGTCCCCGGTTTCCGGAACCAGATCCCGGGCGGGGCGCGCCCCGAAACACAGATTATCCGCAACCACCACGGCGCCGGCATCTTCTATCAGCTTGATCAGCGAAGTTTCGTCACATACGCTGCCCAGCACCATCAATCGCTTACTTTTGTCTGAGACAGCCGAAGGCGTTTTTTCCAGGTCGCTGAGCAAAGATTCCAGGATTTCGTTATATTTCGGCCTGGGAATTGCCGTACCGGCAATACTGACGGCAAAGGCATCCGTTCCGCTTATGGCCGGTATCTCTTGGGTTCTCAGCGCCTGGAGCCGACAGCTCAGCTCCCGGCCATGGTTGTAGGTCCGTATGGCATGTCTGAGCTTGTCCTCGGTGATCCGGATTTGGAAATGTTTTTCAAGCCTGCGGATCAATTCCCGGAGTTCTTCGGCAAACCAGTCAACAGCGTAGGGTGCGGCCTTGTGGGGCACCCCGAGATAGGTCAAAAACGGCGGCACAATGCCGTTGTAATCCTGTCCGGCCTTCTGCCAGCAATCATCGAGCCGGCGCATGGAATCACATCCCGGGGTGATTACCGCTCCGTCTATGAATCCGTACTTGCCCTCGCAGATCATTTGCAAAAGGGCCTTGGGGCAGGAGCAGATAAACGGGCCGAAATAGGCGTTGGCCACATCAAGGGCTTCGGCCTCGATGCCCCGGAACCGGACGGGCAGAATATCTCCGGCATAAAGCACCTCTGCCGGAACAAGGCTGCACAGGGTGGCCACCACTTTTCCGCCGTTTTCCTTCCATTGTTTCACCGGCGGGCTGTAAACCCGGCTGACGGCCTGGTAAACTGTATCCATCATGCTTTTTTCTCCCGGCTTGCAAGCAGGTTTTTCAGGCTATCCACCGCATCGCCGACGTCGGGATCAAACCCGTCGTTTTCCGCAGCGGCCCATTCGCATATCATTTGCACCAGGTGCGGGGCCAGTGCCCGGCCCAGCGGCCGGATCAATTCACCGATGTCTTCGGAGAGCCATTTGACTGCCTCCCGGAGTTCATCTGTGTCCACTCCGTTTGCAAATTCCGAAATCGCGGAAACATCAAAGCCCTCGTTGTCTTGCCGGATCCGGTTTATGGTCCGGGTAATGCTGTTTACCATCTCGGCGAGATCATGGGTGTTCAGGCCGGCAATGCTTTGAAAAAGGGCCCGGGATCCGCCGGCTTCGGCGGTGTCCTCGACAAGGGCGGTTTTTTCGCTCAGGGTTTTAATGCGGATATTGCGGATCTCATTGGTGGCATGAAGCCAGGCAATGAATTTTTCCGGATCGTTTCTCAGTTTTTCCGTCAGCACCCGGCAAACCGTTTGCCGGCCCTCGGCCAGGCCCAGGCGCGCCTTGTTGAAAACCTCCGGGTCCACGGTCTCGATAATGTCATCGAGCAGAGCCGATAGATCCCTTCGAAATACCGGGGATCCGGGCTCGCCGAGCAGGCCGCTGCCCACGTGCATCTGCCGTGACAGTTCACACAGGGTGTTTATCAGCTCTCCGGCGGCTTTCCCGTCAATCCGCCGCATTACGGAAAGCAGAAAATCCGTGATCATATCCGGCGATTGAAACAGGCCGCTGATGTTTCCGGCGGTTTCTTTTAAGGCGTAAACGGCGATGTTTGCGAAATTGGGCATTATTGAGAGCAGGGTAACCACTTTTGCCGGATACTGGCGCATGAGCATCCAGAACCGGGAGATCAGTTCCATGATGTCACCGGTGGCATGTTCGAGCGTGTCCCTGAGTTCGCCGAAATCGGTTTGCTCGATCCATTCCCGGATTGCCGGTGTGAGCGTATGGGTCAACAAACGGGGATCTTCCGCATACAGCCCGTTTGCCACCCGGCTGTAAACCGTGCACAACTGCCCGGCCCGGCCGATATCCGAGGCGGATACAAGCCTTTCGAAAACCTGCAGCCGCTGCTGCGGCGGCAGGTTTTCCAGGTAGATGCCGAATTTGCAGGCAGCATCAATCAATCCGCTGATCAAGCCGGGAAGCGCATCTGCCGCAGATGCCATAAATTCCGGATCATCGAGCAGGGCGGAAAATTCCTTTGCGGTTTTCGCGTCCTTTTTCATGCCTTTTTGGATGCTGGCGCCCGCTGCTCCGGCCACGGCCTGTTTTATTCTGCTGCTGCCGGCCCACGCTTTTACCAGTTCAGGGGCCGCGGTTCCGAGCAATTCGCGCAGTTCCTGCGTCTGGAGGGCTTTGATGACAAGCGCGGACAGCGCATCTGGCTTGTCTGTCGTGCCGGGCGTTTCACTGGGTTTGTCGGTACTGTAGGAGTGCTGTTCCATGTTTGCGGCACCTCCGGATCCGGGTGTTGCGCAGTCGGTTTTGCGGGGTGAAATTTTTGTCGATTGTCGACAATTTATAAAAAGGCAAGGCAGGGGTCAAGAAAAAATTCACTTTTGTTTTGAAGAAAAAAATCGGGCTTGCTGCAGGTCCGGGTGTGGAGGCAAGTCAGGCATCAGACCGGGGCAAAAGAGGTGTATGGCGGTTTACTGTTCGACAGATACTGTTTTGTCTGATTTGCCTAACATCCAGGCAATTCCAATGCCGCCCATAAATGAATGGCGGGTTTCAACCAGGGGGCTGTCAATGAAGGCCGCGCCTGACAGGTTGTCATAGCGCGCAAACATACCGACCCAAACTCCTGAAAATCGGCGACTGGCAGACACAAGCAGGGACGTGCCGCTGTAGCCGCCTTTCGGCCGGTAGGCGGGCCTGGAAGCGGTGGCGTAGCGGGGCGCCACTTCGTAATAGTAGTCATGATAGCTCCGGTCGGCAAAGATCGGGCCGATTACCGTCCCTATGTTCCACTGGCCGAAAATCTCGGTCATGTCAATATTGAGCTGGGGATGGGCTTTCCATCCCACGTGATCGATAAAAGTGAAATCCGAGGCAAAAACCGCCCGGACCGGCAGGCGCAGGCGCATTCGCGTGCTTGCGCCCTCATGCAGCAGATAATTGACAGACGGGCCGAACTCTCCCACCGGGTCGAGATCCGGCATGCCTTCGCGCACGGCGCCTTCTTCGCTGGCCGCGGGTATGGCCCCGTCTGCGCTTAAATCCACCCGCAGGCGCGTGCTGTCATACAAAAGCCCGCGGATGCCTTCGCGGTCGATTTTCAGAAAATCGCCGCGGTATATGACGTAGGGCATGGGCACCATGTAAAATTCCTGGGTTTCCGAGCCCCGGTATGCAGGCATGGTAATGGGTGCCGCACCTAGCCCGAGTTCCCAGAGGGGCAGTTCCTTGGAACGATTTTCGGCTTCGGCCGGCGGTATGCAGAACGCCAGGGAAAAAATCAGCAGCAGGGCGCATAATCGCAGGATTCTGAAGTTTTCGAAGATTTGCAGTAATGTCATGGTATGGAAATGGCCCGCTGTCCGGAAAAGCATGCGTATTCATCTTTGTCCACAATGGTAAGAAATTTTTCCGGCGCGTCAAGTTCCGGGTTTGATTTCTTTGTCTCAAATTCGCTCATCGCCATGATGTTTCCTTTTTTGATGCTTTGATCGGGCGCGGAAAGCAATGCATCTCCATCCGGGAAAAGGTCTGTCGCTTTCTGCGGAAATCAGGAAGCCTGAAGTCGTCCTCGGCGCATCTGCAGGATGCGCTGGCAGACCGAACCAAGCCAGACATTGTCGTGGCTGACCAGGATCAGGGCCGTGTTCAACTTTTTACCGGCATACAGCGCGGCGCTGCGGATCCTTTCCGCGCTATCCGCATCGAGATAGGCCGTGGGCTCGTCTAAAAGAAGCGCCCGGGGGCCAAGGGCCAGTCTTG
>JBKHJS010000252.1:0-2602 GCA_046537995.1 Desulfobacterales bacterium | reverse complement strand
GCCGGAGCGTAAAAACTGACCCCGACCGCAGGGCTTCCTTCCTGTAAAAACATCAGGCGATGTAAGAAGCTTTTTACGAGCCTGTCAGTTATTGAAATTTTGTATAATAATAGGATCATACGAAAATGCCCGCCAGCCTGCATCTGCATAACACCATGACCCGGAAAGCAGACCGGTTTACCCCCCGGAAACCCGGCCGGCCGTTAAAAATGTTCACCTGCGGTCCCTCCATATACAACTGGCCGCATATCGGCAATTACCGGACCTTTCTTTTCGAGGACATTCTCCAGCGCTACCTGGAATATCTCGGTTACCGGGTGGATCGGCTGATCAACTTCACGGACGTGGAGGACAAGGCCATTGCCCGGGCAAACGAACTGGACATTTCCCTGGAGGACCTGACCCGGCCGGTGGCAGACAGTTTTATCCGGGACTGCTGCGCGCTTAACATTTACCTGCCGCAGACCATCGCCCGGTCCACCACCAGCGTGGATGCGGCCGTGGACCTGATCGGCCGGCTCATGGAAAAAAACATCGCTTACCGGCACGGGCGCGATATTTTCTACGATCCCTTGAAATTCAAGGGTTTCGGCAGACTCTACGGCCTGGATATGCGGAAATGGCCGAAAAAAAGAATCCACTTTCGAAAGGACACCTATCCGGGCCAGCGCTGGAACCTGGGGGACTTTATCCTGTGGAAGGGCTGGCGGCCAGCAGACGGTGACATCTTCTGGGACACCGAACTGGGCAGGGGCCGGCCGGCCTGGAACGTCCAGGATGCGGCCATGATCACCAGGCACCTGGGAGAACAACTCGATATCTGCTGCGGCGGCATTGACAACCTGTACCGGCATCACGACTACAATGTCGCGGTCATCGAGGGCGTATCCGGCAAAGAACTTGCCCCCTTCTGGCTGCATGCCCGGCATGTGAGTATCAACGGCGCAAAAATGTCCAAGAGCCGGGGCAATATCGTGTACGTGCGCGAGCTGATGGACAAGGGATATGCCGCCCGCCACATCCGGTTTTTCCTGATTTACGGCCATTACCGGAGCCGGCGCGATCTCACAGAGGACCGGATCCACCAGGCCCGCGGCAAAATCGACACCTTCCGGGAAATGGTCCGAAATTTAAGCGCCCGGGGCGTGGGCGACAAGCCCGCTTTTCCAGCGGCAAAACCCCTGATCGAGCGGCTGCAGCCGGATTTTGAAAATCGGATGAACGACGACCTGGACGTAAAGGCCGCCTTTGACGGCACGTACCATAAAGTCTCGCAGCTCACGGACATGGCTTTGGCCGGAAATCTCGGCACCGCGGACATTGAAGCCGTCAAACAGCGACTGGGCCGAATTGACAGCGTGCTGCAGGTGCTTGCATAACAACAGGCAGATCCCGTTTCGCCTATTTCCCCTTGAGCTTCATCAGCTCCTGCCATTCCGGCCGCTCCAGGAAACTGCCGGCCACGTTTTCCTCCATTTCCAAAAACAACTGCCAGGGCACGGCAAAGGTCATCACGTCGTCCTTGAGCTGGCGCCTGACTGCCACCCGGGCCGAAATGTCGCTCATGCCCAGCACGGCCCGGGGGTTTTCGGAACGGGCCTCGCGAAACGGGTAAATCCCGATGGTCTGGCAGCCGGCGGCATAGGGAAAGATCACGTTTTCGTTGCCCTCGCGGTGGTAGTTGGCCAGGATGGTTAAAGCCGAAATCTGGTCCATGTCAGCCAGGAAGACCACCACCTCGGGTGTCTGCAGGCCCTGGGGATCAATGCGAAAAAGCGGGGCAAAGGTCACGTACGGGTATTTGATATCCATGATGGGCAGGGCGGCAATAAAGCTTTTCACCTTTTCCGGGGAGGCCACGTAGCGCTCGCCTTCCAGGAAATTGTCCATGAACCCGCCGCGCACGTAAGGCTTTATGGATTCGGCCACCTGCTGTCCGGTCTCCCACTGCCGGTTGCCCACAGAAAGAAAGTAGCAGAACCCGGACTCGCCGCCGGGAAAATTTTCGTACTGGTTGCCGAATCCCAGGCCCACACCGCCGCCGAAACAGCCGAAGGTTTCCCGGTCAAACACGGCAGTGTCGCCCTTTGCCGCCCGCACCAGCATGAACATCACGCACCCCCATTTTCCGGGCTTGAACTGCCGGGCGTCCTCCGGCTTCTGCCCGGCAAAACCAATGGCCACGGGCGCGTGTCTGCACCCGATGGCCTCAGCAATCCGGCTTTCCATATCTGTCCTCCTGTAATTGTTTGCCTGTTCCGTGTTTTGCCTGCTCCTGTTTTAACCCCAAATGCCCTTGATTGTCAAAAAAACCGGCAAGACCGTTTATCTCGAAAAAACCCCGGTCTTCAAGGCCTCGCCGCGTGCTTCGCTTGCCGGGGCAACCGCATGTCGCTGCACGAGGAAATCATACCAAGTCTTTCAGGCTCAAACATTGACAAACGTATATCCGTAGAGACGAACTTTTTTTAGCCGGAAGGGGGCGAACACACAGATTCGCCTCTACGCCGGAGCCATTGGAGCCTTTCGGGCCTAGATGGGGGGAACTTGTCGCGGGGTCTGGACAGGGGCGGACGGCGGGGATGATTTGTGAGATGCATTG
>JBKHJS010000064.1:0-11667 GCA_046537995.1 Desulfobacterales bacterium | reverse complement strand
TATCCGCCGATATTGAGCAGGCAGCCGGGTTCGCACAAAACAAGCACATCCGCGCCGCTGGCCGCGAAATTGGCCGCCTTGTCCGCCACCATGGCACCGGAAATTTCCGGGTAATCCACGGAAAACCGCCCCCCGAAGCCGCAGCAGATATCCGCGCCTTCCATATCAACGATTTCAAGGGCTTCCACCGCTGCCAGCAGCCGCCTGGGCTGATCCGAGATGTTTAAGCCGTAAAGGTGGCTGCAGGACTCGTGATAGGCCGCCCTGCCGGAAAAACGCGCGCCCATGTCTTCTGCGGCCATGAAATCCACCAGAAATTCGCACAACTCGAAAACCCGTTCTGCCAGGCTTTGCGCACGCCTGCGCCAGGCCGGCGAATCTTCAAATAACACCGGGTAATGTTTGCGCACCATGTGCACGCACGAAGCCGAGGGGCTGACAATGGCGGCATCATTTTCAAAAATCCGGATAAAGCGGCGGGCCAGTTTCCGGGCTTCCCTGAGGTGGCCGGAATTATACAGCACCTGGCCGCAGCAGGTCTGCTCCGGCCTGTAAAAGGGGCGGCACCCGATATGCCGCAGCAGGTCTGCCGCGGCCATTCCCACGCGGGGAACCCACTGGTCAACGATGCAGGGAATAAACAGCGAAACCGGTTTCATTTCACGGACTGGTTTCGGTCTGCCACCCGGAGCATTTCCGCGCCGATTTCAAAGGCCTCGCAGTTGCGCGCGGCCTTGTCCGCCGGCATGGTCCGGGAGATCACGGCTTCAAAGCTCTGTGCGTCCACCGGCAAAAGGCCGGTGGCGGAAAGCGCGCCGATCATCATGATATTGGCCAGAATGGCATTGCCCATTTCCATGGCCGCGTTGGTGGCCTCCAAAAACCAGGCCCGCTCCGAGAGCTCCCGGAGCCACTGCTTGACCTGGTGTTGTTCCGGGTAGGCGAATTCGCCGGAAATCACGGCAATGGAATGCACCGGCCGGGTATTGCAAAGGGTGTATACGTCCGGGTTGCCGTAATCAGCCAGCACCCGGATGGCCTCTGTGGGCTCCAGGGCGATCACCGCGTGCGCCCTGCCCTTCGGGATCTGGGGAGACCAGGTGGTTTCCTGCGAAACCCGCAAGTGGCTCATCACAGAGCCGCCCCGCTGGGATGCGCCAAAGGTTTCGCCGATGGTGACCGTAAATCCTTTCAGGGTCAGGACATTGCCCAGCACCCGCGAGGCCATCACGTTGCCCTGCCCGCCGACGCCGGTGATCACCAGGTTGAACGGATCGCTCGGAAGTGTTGAAGCTGCCATGACTTAACCTGCCTCCTTTTTCGTGATGGCGCCCGCCGGGCAGATATCTGCGCATACGCCGCACCCGGCGCAGATTACCTCGTCGATGCGCGCGGCCTGGTTCTTTTCATCCCAGTTTAAGCCCGGACATTTAAAAACCCGGGTGCACAGCTTGTTGCACCCGCAGTTTTCGCCGATGCATACCTTTTGATCCAGGTGCATCTCGTAGCGGGGCTTTCCCTTTTTTTCCGGGCTCAGCGCACAGCTTTGCCTGAAAATCACCACATTGACCCCTTGCCTGTCATCCAGGCGCTCCAGCATGGTATCCCGGGTGTTTTCCAGGTCAAACGGATCGCACTCGCTGACCTTTGCGCCGATGGCCCGGCAGATTTCCGCGATATCCAGCGGCGGTGCGGGCTTGCCCATGGCGTCGACCTCGAGACCCGGATGGGGCTGAAAACCGGTCATCGCGGTGCCGCTGTTGTCAAATATCACCAGGGTGAAATTCGATCCGTGATGCACCGCATTGATCAGCCCGGGCAGCACGGCATGGAAAAACGTGGAATCGCCTGAGACCGCCACAATGGACTGGTCCATGCCGAAGCGGTCAAGCTTGCCGAATCCGGAGGCAATGCCGGTGCCCGAACCCATGGCGTGCATGGTTTTGAGCGTATAATACCCGGTTTCGCGCATGCCCATGGAATAGCACCCGATATCCCCGCAGACAAACCCCTCGCGGTTATCCAGGGCCAGCACGTTGTGCAGGGTCCAGAAAGAAGCCCGGTGCGGGCATCCCGGGCAGAAGGTCAGATCGCGGCCCGGGGCCCCGGCCAGTACGCACAACTTGGCTTTTTCCGTGTACTCTTCGGGCGCGGCCCGGTATTCCAGGTCAAAAATCGAGGCCAGGGCGGAAATCACGTAGTCCGGGTTCATTTCGCCCGTTGCGGGAAGCGTGCCGTCGCGCTTGGCGTAAAATGTCTTTGTTCCGATCTCCGGGGCCAATTCTGCGGCCAGGATCTTGATGTTTTCCTCCAGAAACGGGATCACTTCCTCGACCACAAGCACCCGGCCGCATTTCTCCAAATAAGAACGCACCAGCTGCCGCGGCAGCGGCCAGGTGGTGCCAAGTTTCAAAAGGCCCGCGCGATTTTCCAGGCCCAGAATCCCGATGGCCTCGCGGCTGTAAAGATGGCACGCGCTGCTGGTGATCACCAGGAGTTCCGGGTTTTCGGGTCCGGTATAGGTGTTAAAGGGCGCGTCTTCAAAAAGCGCCTCTGCCTTTTGGAGCTTTTCCTGCTGCAGGGCGTGCTTGTAGCCCACCGGCGCGCTGGTCACCGCCCCTTCTTCGGGATCTAAGATAAAACCCGTGTGGCGGAAACGGGCCTTTGCATCCACCCCGGGCAGTTTGCCCAGTTCCACGTCCCCGCTGGCATGGGAAAGGCGGGTCACGCTTCTGACCATGACCAGGTTGCCGATTTGCTCGGAGAGTTCAAATGCCCACTTGATCATGTCCTTGGCTTCCTGGAAATCACCGGGCTCCAGCAGGGGGACTTCCAGCAGGCGGGCAAAATGACGGGATTCGCCTTCGTTGATGCTTGAAAGCGCGCCGGGATCGTCACACGGCACCAGCACCATGCCGCCCCGGGTGCCGCCTCCGGCCAGGTGCAGCAGAAAATCCGAGGCCACGTTCACCCCGTTCTGCTTCATTACGCAAAGCGCGCGCAGACCGGCAAACGAGGCAGCAGCGGCAACTTCGGCGGCCACCTTTTCATTAACAGACCACTCCACGTAAACATCGGTTTCGGAAGCATCCGCGGCAAGGTTTTCGATGATCTCCGAGGACGGCGTTCCCGGGTATCCCGCTGCAACGCTTATACCGGCCTCCAGGGCGCCGCGGGCAATTGCCTCGTTGCCCATGAACAAATGGTGGTCTCCGGGCGCTCCTTGAATAATCCGCGACATGATGGCTTCCTCCTAATCGGCAGTCATTTTCTCGAGAGTCCGGGGATCAACCCGCAGGGCCGCGCGGCACCCGGATTGGGCATTGACCGTCCCGTCCTGCCGGGCCTTTTCAAACGCGCGGCGCTTTTTATCGGCAGCCGCGGTTTCCAGATGTTTGCGGCTTTCTTCCGGAAAGTCCGCCAGCTCCAGGTACCTGGCCACGGCCGCTTTTCTGACCAGGCTGTTGCCTTTATCGGTACGCACGATCAGTGTGTTCCAGCCCGGTTTTCCTTCCATTGCACCCACGGACAAATCCGCCCATTCCGCGGTCATGTCCGGGCAGATCCGGCAACCCGCCGGTACCAGCGGCCGGATTTCCTCCAGGGGAATCTCCAGGGTGCGGGAGTCGGTTTCCAGTACAATTATGCCCGCCGGCGGGGGCGGAACGCGCATCTTGCGGATTTGCTCGCCCGGTGCCCGCTTTTGTGCAAAATCCAGCAACCCGCGCGTATCCAGGGCCCAGGTGCAGAAAAGCCCGATGGTCAAAACCACCGGATCAACAAAGTATGCATCCTGCAAGGGGTTGGCGCGCATCTGGGCAACCGCGGTCAATTGACACGGCGTGCCCACCACCCCCATCTGCCGGAACCCATTGTTAAAGGCGTCGTTCAGTGCGGCCAGGGTGGGTGCGGCCGTGTACTTGGAAGACGCAAATGAGGCCACCTCCCGGGCACTTGTGGCCAGGCCGGGGGCGGGTACCAGGCCGTGTCTGCCGGTAAGCACCGCGCCGTCGATCATGTTGGCTTCAAGCGCAAACTTCATGAGCGCGGAAACCGTGCCGCCGTCCTGGAAATCCCCGCTGCCTGCCCCTTCGCCTGCCCGGGCCATGAAAACCTGTTGATATGTCCCGGTCGGGCTGCCGCTGTACGGGCTGCCGCAAAGGGCAGTGGACAGCGCATCCAGGTCCACCTCGGTTTTGGGGCAAAAAGCGTGACAGCGACCGGCTTCCCGGCTGCAGGGAAAAAGCATGGCGGTCTTGCCCTTGTAGCTGCGGAAATACGGGCAGAGGTTCACGCATGCCCCGCAGCCGATGCAAAGACCGGTGTTCAAAACGTCTTCCAGCAGTTCACTGGGACCGAAAACCTGCATCTGGCAATCTCCAATTGATTTGTATGCTTAAAAAATCAGGTTCCATGCGGCCATCCATACCAGGATGAAATATATTCGTCAATGTCATATTATGTTCAGCATTATCAATCACAATCCCGGCAAAACGATCCGCGCCTGAATAAAACAATTGACACCCAAGCCGGATGGGGATAATTTACCCAAAAGAACAATTCATTATCGTCGAACGGAGTTTGAAAATATGTCCGTACAATCCGTGGAGCGCGCGCTCAAGATCCTGACCCTGTTTTCGCACCGGCAGCCCGTGCTGGGCATATCCGAGTTAAGCCGCCTGATGGACCTGCCCAAGGGAACCGTGCACGGCCTGACCCGGACCCTGGTGGAGCACGGATTTTTAAAACAGGACGAGCAGACCCGCAAGTACCGACTGGGGCTGAAAATCCACGAACTGGGCATCGTGCTTTCCGGGACCCTGGAGCTCAACCAGAAGGCCGCAGGCCCCTGCCACCAGCTTTCCCGGCGAACAAGCCTGCTTTCGCGCATCGGGATCTGGGACGGCGGCTCCGTGGTGATCACCTTAAACACGCATCCCAACCCAATGCCGGTGCTGCCCCACCAGGTGGGCCCGCGCATCCACGCCTACTGCTCGGCCATTGGAAAGGCGATCCTGGCGTTTTTAGACGAGCAGACCCTCAACCAGTACCTGGCCCGGACTCCGCTGGCAGCATTTACCCCGTCAACCATCACCTCGCGCAAGCATTTGATCGAGGACCTAAAAACCACCCGCACCCGCGGTTACTCCGTGGACCGGGAGGAAGCTGTTCAGGGCATGGGATGCATCGGCGCACCAATATTTGACAGGCACGGAACAGTGGCCGGCGCCCTGAGCCTGTCCGGCCCGGTCAACCAGGTGCTGGGCTCGCGCGCCGAGGACCTGTCCGCCGAGGTTCTGTCCACGGCTGCAGAGATTTCCCGCTTTTTCGGATATTTTCCCGGCATCATGGAAGCCGGGCCCGCTTTCCCGGAAACCGGCAGTCTGGATTAAAATCCCAGTGTCCGCGGGAACCAGAGCGCAATCTGCGGGAAAATGATAATCAAAACCAGTCCCACCAGCTCCACCAGCGTATACGGGATCACTGAGCGGTAAATGTCGCCCATGGTGATCCCGGCCGGCACAATCCCCTTTAAATAAAACAGGTTAAACCCGAACGGCGGGGTCATGTACCCGATTTCCATGTTGATCACGAACAAAATCCCGAACCACAGCGGGTCAAACCCGTGGGCCTTGATGATCGGCAGAAAGACCGGCACGCAGATCATCATGATTCCGGCCGGATCCAGGACCATGGCCAGCAGGAAAATGATAAACATGATGAAAATCAGGCTGCCGTATGCGCCGCCGGGAACATTTAACATTAAATGCTCGATGAGCTGGTTGGCGCCCATGCCGTGGTAGGCCGCAGTAAAGCAGTACGCCCCGAACAGAATCCACATGATCATGCCGCTTAGCCGCAGGGTGCGAATGGCGGCCTCCTTGAGCAGACCCCAGGAGAGCTGGCGGTAGACCAGCGCCGAAATCAGGGCGCCTGCAACGCCCATGGCCGCGGCCTCCGTGGGGGTGGTAATGCCCAGCACGATCGAGCCAAGCACCATCACCACAATCAGCATCGGCAAAAGCACCGATTTCAGGGCGATGAATTTTCTCGCCCACCCCACCCTGGATTCAGGCGGCAGGGGCGGGCCCAGGTGCGGCTGGAAAAAGCACCGGATCAGAATATACGCGGAAACCAGCACAAGCAGCACCAGGCCGGGAAAAACCCCGCCGGCAAACAGCGCGCCAACGGACTCCCCGGATATGAGCGCATACAGGATCATGATAATACTGGGCGGAATCAAAATCCCCCAGCCCCCGCCCGAATTGATACATCCCAGGGCCAGCTTTCGGTCATAATTGCGGCTGAGCATGGACGGCAGGGCGATGGTGCCCATGCCCACCACCGCGGCCCCGCTGATGCCGCACATTGCGGAAAATATCGCGCATATCACCACGGTGCCGATGGCCAGGCCGCCGGCCACGCGGCCGAACCACAGATACATGGTTTCATAAAGATCACGGGCCACGTTGGAGCGCTCCAAGAGCATGGCCATAAACACGAAAAGCGGAATGGCCACCAGGGTGAACTTGTTCATCGCCCCCCACATCTGGGAGGCCACCATGTAATAGGATTGCGGTCCCCACGTAAAATACAGGAAAACAACGGAAACCCCGCCCAGGACAAATGACAGGGGCAGGCCCATCAGCAGGAACAACAGAAGGGCGCCGAAAAACAGCAGGCTCAGCAGTTCGATGCTCATAGGGTATCGGTCTCCTCTTTGGCCACGATCTTCCTGGGGTCGCTCACTTGCAGGTCAACGCCGAACAGGGTGCAGACATCGACAATGAGCTTGGCCACGCCCTGGAGCAAAAGCAGTACCGCGGCCAGCGGCATTGTCAAACGCAAAGGATAAACCGGCGGATCCCATGCCGAGCCCGAAGTCTCAAGCCGTCCCACCGAATCCATGGCCATGGACCCCCCGTATATCAGTATAACCAACAGGAAAATGAAAAACAGAACAGAAGTGAGAATGTCAATTGCAGCCCGGGGTTTTTCCGGAAGCTTTGAATAAATAATGTCAACGTTTACGTGGCCGCCGGTGCGCAGAATATAGCCGCCCGTCAAAACCGCGTAGGCGCCGAAAAGCATCTGCGAAAGCTCCCCGGCCCATACCGTGGGCGCATTGAACAAATACCGGAGAACCACCTGAAACAGGATCAAAAGAAAAAAACCAAACAGGAAATAGGCGAGTTTATCGCCCACCCATTCATTGACCGCGTTGATCGCGTTTACGAATCCGCTGAGCAACCGCTTGAGCATTCTTTCCGCCCTCCGAATACCGATACGCCCCTGCCCGGGCGGCACGAAGATATGCCGGCCCCGGGCAGGGACGCGTTTTCACACTGAAATTATATCCGTCCCAGGGTTTTGAGGTAATCCTTGAGCAGATTCACCGCTTCTTCGGCCTCTTTGCTCTTTTCAGCTTCTTCGTCCCAGATTTTCACGGCCTGTTTCAGGATCTTTTCCTGCTCTTCTTCGGGCAGGGTAATGACCTCGACGTCTTTTTCACTTACCGCCTTGGCCCGGGTCACGTTTTCCAGGTACTGGTACTCGTTGGTGCGCTCCCAGAAATGCTTTTCCATGGTGCTGTAAAACACATCCTGGATGTCTTCGGGCAGCTCGTCAATGGCCTCCTGGTTGAAAACCCAGACGTCCGTGCTGGCGATGTTAAGCGGCGGAAGCATGTGGTACTTGCACACTTCGTAGAGGTTCATGCTGTAGGCGCCCTGGGCCGCGCCCCAGTGTGCCCCGTCAACCACGCCCGAGGACAGGGCCGGATAGACCTCTGAGCCGGGAATGTATTCCGCGGACGCCCCGAGCTCGGAGAGGAATTTCTGCAGCACGCCCGAGGAGCGCAGCTTCAGCCCCTTGAAATCCTCCATGGAGCGAACAGGCTTGCTCAGTACCAGCTCGGTGGGATAAACCTTGTCCGTGGTCCAGAAAACCCCGTGTTCGGCCGCAGCTTCCTGCAGCATTTCCTCAAACCCGTAATACTGGTGAAAATACGCGCATTCCCAGGTGTTTTTGAATGCATAGGGAAGACCCGATGCCACCCCGGCAATCTTGATCCGGTCTCTGACATAGCCAGGCGAAAGGGTGCCGCCCTCGATCATGCCGCGCTTGACCGCGGGAAAAATCTCCTTGGAAGGCACCAGCGCGTCTGCGGGATGGGGCTCCAGAATCAGTTGACCGTCGGTTTTTTCCTTGAGTTCTTCTGCCACCTTCTCCAGGCTGTCCTCGTAGGAGCTGCTCGAGTTGGGCCAGTGAGACTGGATTTTCCACTTGTAAACCTTGTCTGCGGCATTGGCGGAATCGCCCATTGCTGCGGGCAATGCCACGGCAAAAGCCAGAACCGCGGTGAATAAAACGGCAAGCAATCCTTTGATTCGCATTGGTCTTTCCTCCCTGTTCATGTTTTTGTGTACGGGGATGATAAACAGTGTTCTCCAATTAAGAATTATAGGCACAATCAGGCCAGCGTGTCAAACCACAAACAGATTTCATGGCGTGAAACAAAGTTTATCATATCCAGCTTTCCGGTATTTCGGGATTTGTATCACCTCCTGACCCGTTTTTTGCGGCTAATGATCATAATACTGCATGGTGGCATTGGGAATCACGGCGGCCCTGAGGTGCGCGCCGGAAATTGGTTTCAAAATTTCCAGGGTCTGCTGCCAGCTGCTGCTCCAGGCAACAGTTTCGGGATTGGAAAACCAGTCCGCAAAAGTTTTGTCCATATACGGGGCCTGAATAACGAGTTTTAAACCCTCCGGCACAGTGGCCACCGGATACCGCCGCCCGCCGTAATTGCGGCCGAATCTGCCCAGCAGATAATGCACCACCTGGCCCTCCGGGCAATTGGCAATCACCACCAGGGTTTTTGACTTGTCTGCCAGGGCGCCAATTCCCATTGCCACCGCAATGGTCATTTCGTTGGCCTTGGCAAAGGCGTTGGCAATAACCAGGTCCTTGTCCCGGGGCCGCGGATCTGTTGCATATACGTCTTTTGCCAGGGCCACGGCCCGCTCGTGCACGGATTCCATCTTCCCGGCAAACACGGCGGTTGTCGCACCCCGGTCATTTACGATCACATCGATCTTAAAGTCCATTTCCGCCATGGCGGCGGCCTGTTCAATATTTTGGCGCAGGATGTTGTTTTCGTATCTGCCCAGCCCGGTGGTCTCCGGGGCCCGGGATGCCACGTCGATGTGGAAATGGCTGATACTGTCGATATGGGCCACGCCGGGCAAAAGCAGCTTGCCCCCGCCGGAAAAACCGGTACGGGCGTGGGCGGTCACACACCCGATGCCGATCTTGACATCCGCCTCCATGACCTCGCGGTTGATCATGACCGGGGTGCCGTAGCTTGTGGTGCCGAGATAAACGCAGTTTTCATACGGATTGTGATTAAATACCCGGTAGTTTTCCAGGATCTGCCGGCCGAGTTTTTTACGCAGCGCATTCTGGGGCAGGGCCCCATGGGCCCCCAGGGCGCAGACAAACGTGATGTTTTCGGCCCGTATTCCGGCATCATGCAGATCTTTTAACACAATCGGGACGAGCTCAAAGGTCCGGGTGGGCCGGGTCATGTCGTCAAACACGATGGTCGCGGTTTTTTTGCCTTCGGCCAGCTCCCGGATCGGCGGGGATTGAATGGGGTCGCGGATGGCGGCCGCCATCTGCTGGCCTGTCAGAAGCGGCCGGCGGCTTCCGCGCATGGGGCAGTGTTCAACTTCCCAGTGGTCGGGAAGATCGATTTCCAGCATGGTGTTTCCATACCAGGGCAGCTCGGGAAGCTGGATTCGCATGAAACCCCTTGTCATTTAAAAGATGCACGGCCAGGGGGTGCAGAATATCGTTTGCTTTTATATCCCGGAATCCATGCATTCGTCAATACTAAATTTTGTTCGGCATCGACGAAATCGGTATTGCAAATATACAGAACAGGGGGGCGCCTGATTTTATTTTCCCTTGCCCTCGGCCTTTTGCCTTTCCTGCTGCTGGAGCTGGCGCCACTGGATCTTGCCGGTGCCGCTTTTGGGAAGCGCATCCACGAATTCAACAAGCCTGGGATACCTGTAGGCGGCCATGTTCTGCTTGGCCCAGTCAATGATATCCTTTTCGGTAATTTTCCCCTTGGAATCATCGCTTAAAACAATGAATGCCTTGACGTTTTCCACCCGCACCGGGTCGGGAACCCCCACCACGCAAACCTCGGAGACTGCCGGATGCCCGTATAGCACGCCCTCGACCTCCGTGGGCCACACCTTGTAGCCGGCCGCATTGATCATGCGCTTGCTGCGGTCCACGATGTAAAAGTATCCCTCATCATCCATGGTGCAGATATCCCCGGTGCGCAGAAAAGTCTTTCCGTCGATTTCAATGAATACCTCTTGGTTGTCCTCCGGGCGGTTCCAGTAGCCCGCCATGACCTCCGGGCCGTTAATCACGAGCTCGCCCTGCTGGCCGGTGCCGAGTTCATCCAGGGTATCCAGGTCGATGATCCGGGCATCCACGCCAAAGTCCGGAATGCCGATGCACTGCAGCTTGGGCCGGTCCGGCGGGTTGAAATGGGTCTGGGAGATGGTCTCGGTCATGCCGTAACCCTCGACATACTGCAGGCCGGTTAACTCGTAGAGCTTGTTTCCCACGGCCTCGGGAAGCGGCGCGCCCCCGCCGCCGATGGTGTTCAGCGAGCTTAAGTCCCGGTTCCGGATCTCCGGGTGATTGAGAATATCAATGACCATGGTGGTGATATTGGTCCAATGGGTGCACTTGTATTTCTCGATCGCCGAGATTGCGGCCTCCCGGTCCCAGCGGGTGAGCATCGCGATTGCGGAGCCGGCGTAAATCGGGGCCAGCAGGCTGTGGACCAGGCCGGTGACATGGAACAGCGGCAGGGTGCAGAGAATTGTGCTGTTTGGCAGCATGGTCATCCACAGCGCGGAGCTCACGGTATTGGAAATCACCGTGGCATGCGTATGGATGCATCCCTTGGGCACGCCCGTGGACCCGGAGGTGTAGGGGAGCATGGCCATGTCCGAATACCCCGCTTCCATCTGCGGCGGGCTGCCTGCGTTCTGCAGGGATGCAAGCCAGGGGCGCACCCCGTCCTGCGCCCCGATATCCGGCTCCTGGCGCATGGCCTCTGGCACCGGCAGTTCCGGATCCTCGGGCAGATAGTCGGCATATTTGCCCACGATCACTTCCTGTACTTCAGAATCCGGCTTTACAGCCAGCACCCGCTGGTGAATGTCTGCCGTTGTGATCACCGTCTTTGTCCCGCTGTCAGACAGGATCTGCAAAAGCTCTCTTTCGGTGAGCATGGGATTGACCGGCACCACCACGGCATTGGCCCGCAGAATACCGAAAAATCCAATGGCAAAATGCGGGGTGTTCTGCATGTACAGGGCCACCCGGTCGCCTTTTGCCACGCCCGCATGCGCGAGCATGGACGCGGTTCTTTCGACCGCATCCATCATGTGGCGATATGTGATCTGTCTGCCGTAATAAATTACGGCCGGATTATCCGGATACCTGCGCGCCGAGGTTTCCAGGAATTCAAACAGCGGAACCTGCGGCAGCTCAAGTTCATAGGGAAGCCTGTTGGGCCAGAAAGCAAAATGTGCGGTGTTTTTCATTGTGTCCTCCCGGAATAGAATT
>JBKHJS010000063.1:0-11671 GCA_046537995.1 Desulfobacterales bacterium | reverse complement strand
GGTTATCCAGCTCGGCTACCCGCCAAACCAAATAGATTTACTGACAAGCCTGAAAGGGCTGAATTTCGAAGATTGCTACCAATCAAGTGTCAAGATCCGCATAGAAGATCTTAACGTCAGTTTTATCGACTTGCCGCATCTGATAGAAAATAAACAGGCCACCGGACGGCTGCAGGATCTTGCTGACATTGAAAACCTGAGACGCCTGTAAAAAGGCTTTTTTACAGGCAGTGTTAAGTTTTAAGTGTTTAAGTAAAATCAGAATGTTATCTTTTTGTTGCTCCGCGCATTACAACATTTTTAAGACTTTTTACGATGCCATCAAAACCTAAAAAGGCTATAAATGACACAGGGTCAGGTCTGCTCTTGACGCTTTCTGAAACTGAGAAAGAAAAAGCGTCAAGCGTAGGCCGGATCCCTGATTTTTTAGAAGGTGTAGCCGATGGAGAAGTGGAAAGCGCCTGAGCTTTCGCCGGGCCTGGGGTCGAGCTTCCAGCCGTACATGCCGCCGATGGGGCCGATGGGGGTGATGTAGCGAAGAGCCAGGCCGGCCGCGGCCCGCAGGTCATCCGAGCCGGCATCTGCGAGCGGCTCCCGGATGGCGCCGGTGTCGTAGAAAAGCGCCAGCTCGAAGTTCATTCCGATGTCATACCGGGCCTCTGCGCTTGCCAGCATGGACGTTCGCCCGCCCACCGGGTCGTCGTTTTCGTCAAACCGGAGCTTGTTTTCTGAAAATCCCCGGACATCGGATGTTCCCCCGAGAAAGAATAGCTGATCCTCGGGCACGCGCTGGTTTCCGCCGTAGGGATCGATATACCCGAACCTGCCGCGAAAGGCAAGCGTGAGCCGCTCCAGCGGGGAATAATAGTAGCGGGCATCCAGCCGGTACTTGAGAAAATCGTCCAGGGAATTGTCTATTCCCCTGTAAGCATCCACGCTTGCAGACGCGCGAATACCCTTGCTCGGCCGAACAAATGCATCCGTGCTGTTGTAGTCCAGGCCGGGCGAGACCGCCACCAGGGTCCGGGGCCGGTACTCGCTGGCTTCATCTTCCGGGATCGGCTCATTGTCGGTCCGGTACTGGTCCCGGGATTCGAACCGGAAACTGAGGGAGCTGTTGAGCTGCTCGGTCAGCGGCCGGGAAAAGCCCACCGACGTGCCGTTGGTCCGGGTGCCGAAGTTCTGGTTCAGCTCCTCCTGCTTTTCCGTGTACAGGTTGGTATTGGCTGAAATTTGCGTGGCCAGGAATTTGGGCTCCCGGAAATTCAGATCAGCCCGATATCCGATCTGGCTCAATTCCAGGCCGACCCGCAGCTCTTTGTTCAGCCCGAGCAGGTTGCGGTCGCCTGCAGCGGTGTGAATATAAAACAGCCGGCGGGTATCGTATCCCATGGCCAGTTCCACGAAGTAGGGCCGGATTTCCCGGAGTTCGGCCAGCATATCCACCCGGCCGGCCTTTTCCTCCAGGCCGAAGGTTTCAAACCGGGCCGAGTCCACCACATTCAGGCTCCGGATACCGCGCTGGGCCTCCAGAATCCGGGAAAGGGAAAAGGGCGCGCCCGGCTTGGTCTCCACCTCCCGGGAAAGAACCCGGCGCCGGGTTTTAAAATTGCCCATAAAAAACACCTCTCCCATCTTCACCCGGGGCCCGGGATCAATCTCGTAGGTGATGCGGGCCCCGGTCCGATCCTCGGAAATCGAGACCCGGGAATCCACTGAAACGTGAGGATGTCCCAGCTCGGATATTGCCGCGGCCAGGCTGTTTTGATCCGTTTTCACCAGGTCCCGGCGAAACGGGGTGCCGGACCGGAGTTTAAGCTTTTCCAGGGCCTTTTCTTCCGCAATCGGGCTTTCGCCCTTGATGGAAACGCTCCGGACAATGGTTTGCGGCCCCTCCGTGATTCCAACCGCTATGTCCACGCCAATGACTTCCTGCGCGCCATTCGCCTCCTCTTTTTGCACGGATTCTTCCACTTCCGCGTTTCCGTAGCCGGACTGCTGATAAAGCGCCTTTATGGCCCTTGCGTCCTCTTCCAGGGTTTCGGGCACATACGCGCCTTCGTGGAAGAGCGCGGGCGGCGCGGTGAGCATCTGCTCGCGGATGGTGTCTTCGTCAAAGACGCTGTTGCCGGAGATGGACACGGAATCCACCAGGTACTGCGGTCCTTCCCGGATCTGGATCCGGATGTTTTTAACCCGTGTCTTTGGATTTTCCGGTTCGGTTTGCTCGGCCCGGACCTGCGCGTCGAGGTATCCGGCAGACCGGTAGCGCTGCTTGATGTTGCGGATGCTTTTGCGGAGTCCGAAGCCGTTTTTGTTGCCCTCGGTGAACAGCACCAGGTCCTTTTTCAGGGTAAAATCCCAGAAAGCCGCATTGCCCTTAAAGGAAACCCGGTAGCGCGGGCCCTCGGAGATGTTAAAGCGGATCCGGACCGCACCGGTTTCCGGGTCTTTTTCCACATCCGCTTCGATTTCGACTTCAGCGTATCCCTTGCTGCGGTAAAACTGCCGCAGTTTCTGGGTATCCTCCTTGAGACCGCTCTCCACAAACCTGGATGCCCCCCCGAAAAGCAGGGAAGACTGCCAGGTGTCAAGCCGCATTTTCAGGCGGGCATTGGAAAAACTGCGGGTTCCCTGAAAGCGGACGGCTTCAACCCTGTAAAAGGGTCCTTTGTCAATCCGCACGTTCATGATGCAGTGGCCGTCGTCGGGATACTTGTCCACGGAAACCGAAACCCGGGGCCGGATATAGCCCTCCTCGGAAAACAGGGATTCAATGTTTTGCTTTTGTTCGGAAATCTCTTCGGGCACACAGGTGTCTCCGGCTTCAATGGACATGGCGTTGCGGATTTCCCTTTCCAGCAGGGGAAACCCTCCGCGGGTCCGGATATTTTTGATCCGGGCGTAGGGCTTGAGCCGGAAAACCAGGCCTATGCGCTGCTTTGACCAGTCCGGGTCCGGTATGTCGATTTCGGCAAACAGCCCGGAGTCCCGGAGCGCAGCCACGGATCGGGAAAACCGGCTGTCTGAAAACGGCTCGCCTTCCCGGAGGTGGATCAGCTGCCGGGCGATCCGCTTCATTTTCTCCGCGTTCTCCGGGCCGCCTGTGATGCGGATGTCGATTGTCTCGACCACCGGGTTGCTGTTTTCGGCCCGGCAGGTGTCCGGGGCCGAAAACAAGCCGGCTGCAGCCAACAGCAGGGCCCACCCGACAAGGGCGGCTGCAAATCCGGGGCCGGCCCATTTTGCGAAACTCGCTTCCGTGCTCATCTGAACTCCAGTCGATATCGCATTTCTCCGCCGAATGCGCCTTCGCTTTCCTGAAAGGCGTTTACGGACAACCCTTGCGTGAGCTTGTAAATCGCGGTGCTTTGCCGGACCGTTTCGCCTCCTTTCTGTTCAGCGCCGTACTTGACGGTCAGGCGCCGGGACAGCTCCTTGCCGAGCGTGACCCGGACATTGTCGTCTTCCTCGGCCCCGGTGCCTTCTCTTCCGTATTCGAGTTCCACGATGTCCAGGCCGGTGCCCGCCTTGACCTGTTTTTCAAGCCTGCCGCCAAGCACGTTGGCCAGCATCCGCTCAGCAGAGCCCCCTGAGGATCCGCCCAGTTCCCGGGTGGTCTTGCCCACGGCCAGCAAAGACAGGATATCCGCGTCTTCTTCCGGCGGGCTCGAGGAAAGCTTGAAATCCAGGCTCTCCGGCGTCCCGGTCACCTCAAGGGTGATGGTCCATTCCCGCACCACGGCCTCGGCCCGGATGTCCACCGTGGGCTCGATTTGGTAGGGGTTTACGAAATCGATGATGCCCTTTTGCACGCTAAAATCGGTGTTGCGGTAGGAAATGGTCCCCTTGCTGATTTCCGCGCGGCCGGTGAGCCTGGGCTCGGCTGCCGTGCCGCCGATTTCGAGCTGCGGGCGGACGTTTAAAAGGGCCAGGTTGTTGTCAACCACAAACGGCCGGCGGTGCCCCACGGAAATATCGAGTTCCAGGTTTTCCAGAAGCGGCAGGTCCGCGGCCGGCATTTGCGGGACAGGGGCTGTCTGCCGGCGCCGCTGCCCGAATTCGGATGCCCTGTCAAGCAGGCTCAGGTTGACATCCTTGAAGTAATAACCTTCAAGTAAAATAACCTCGCCGGAAAGGGCGGCCTTCTCCCGCGTTCCGGCCAGTTTCAGGTCTGCGCTGATTTGTGCTTCCATGGTTTCCGGCACCTGCACCGGCAGGTTGCGGGCCTTGATTGTCATGTCCGTCTCGGCCGGCATGTAGTTTTCAAGCCGGATCTCCCCGTCCAGGGCAAACTCGCCGCTGTCCAGGCGGCCCGAAACATCGGTAAATTCCAGGCGCTGGTCTTTGAGCCGGATTTTTCCGTTTACTGCGTGCAGCTGCTGCATGGTCTGCGGTACGCCCATCCCCAGGTTTTCAAGCGTGATGTCCGCGGAAACATCCGGTTGCGGCAGGGCGCCGTCGACCCGGGCATTCAGCAGAACCTGGCCCTCGGGCGAGTCCAGGCCCGGAACCAGTTTTTGCGCAATCCTTGCGGGAAAAACCCCGCTGGCGGTGATGTCAATCTCCCGGTCCAGGCTGCCCCCGCCCCGGATTTCCAGGAACCCCTGTTCCAGCAGGTTGATCCGGTTTTGCGGGACGTCGATTTCCCCGTTTTCAAGGGATGCGGAAAAATTCCGGGCCGAGGCAAGCTCCATTTCGTCGTGCAGAACAAGCAGGCGGGACAATTCCAGGTGCGCCTGAATGTTTTCCGGGTCAATCGCATTGCCCCCGGCCCGCAGAATGCCGGTGATTTCGCCGGTGAGCTCCCGATACCCGGCAAGCGCAAAAAATGGTGCCAGTTCGGTTTCAGACATCTCGGCTTTTACGGAAAAATCATTGCCGCCCAGGTCATAGGACAGGTCCGCGGCAATCGGGGCCAGGACTTGCGCCTGAACCTTCCGGCCCTGCATCCCGGCCGTGATTTCCGCATCCGGCAGGGCCTGCCCCCCGGAGCTGATCTGTTCAACCCGCATTCGGGCCTGCATTTGCGGGTCCTGAAAGCTGCCGTCCCCCTGCGCAGACACTTCGGCCAGCCCTTCCAGGCCGGTGTCTTCAAGCATTTTCAGGCCGGACAGGGAAATCGGGTCCGAGTCTGCCGCCAGGCTGTAGTCCAGGTCCGTAGAAACCCACCCGTTTACCCGCAGGGACTGGTCCGGGGCCAGCGTGACGGCAAGGGGCTCGAGGTGAATCCGCCGCCCGTCGATGCGGGCTTCCAGGGATGCCGCGGGTATGGGCTGAACCCCGGTTTCAATGTCCTGCCCGTTTATGGAAACTCCGCCCTGCGGGTTTTTCACGCTGCCGTTGATGTTCCCGGAAATCGCCATCCGGCCCGCGATTTCCGGGAGAAAATCCTGCAAAAAAAGCGTGCTGTCGGCAAGTTCCAGGTCCAGAGCCGGGTCGGACAGGGGCTTTCCGGTCTTTTCATCAAACACCCGGATGCTGCCGGAAAGGGCGAATACGGATTCATTGTTTGACAGTTCCAGGCTGTGCAGGGCCAGGCTGCCGCCGGAAAACGTTATTCCCGCGTCCAGGTCTCCGATTTGCACGTCCTGGAAACCCATGTTCCGGGCCTGCAGGTCGGCGCTGACCTCGGGTCTTTGGGCCGGGCCGGATATGCGGGCCTTCAGGTTTGTCGTTTTTCCTGAAACGCCGGATATTCCGAATTGTTCGGCCATTTGCCCGAGATCGGCAACAGATGCGGCGGTGTCCAGGTCGAGCCGGTTTTCAAAAATGTCGTACGTGCCTGTTGCATGGACGTTGTAATCCCGGGCATCCATATCCAGCCCGTCAATGGTGACGCGGCCCCCGGACAATTTTGCCCGGGTATCTGCCTGCAGATCCATCGGCGGCAGGGGGCTTCCCGGCAATGAAAAACCCTGTGCGCGGAGATCCGCAGTGATTTGTGCGGCCAGGGTCTCGGGCGTAATTCCGCTTCCGGCCAGGGAAATGTCGCCTGAAACCCGGCCCGAAAAATCGGCCATGCCGGGAATAACAGACAGCCGGGCCGACTCTGCCCGGAGATCGAGCTGGTATGCCATGGATTCCGGGTCTGCGGGCGCGGCCAGGATTCCGTCCGCAAACGCGGATTTCAGATCAATGCTGCCCGAAGATGCGATCTTTCCGTCAGCCAGTGCCGTATCCAGGCGCCGGATATCGATTCTGCGGTCCTGCATGCGGGCTTCTGCCGCTGCACTTGAGACTTCAATGCCGGCCAGCCGGCCGCCGCCGTAATCCAGATCCAGGGAAACATCCGGGTTTTCCGGATCGCCGTCGGCCGCGGCCTGCACCCGGAGCTCGCCGGCAAGTTCCGTTTCAATGGCCAGCATTTTCCGGATTTCGGATAATTCCGCGGAAATTGCCAGTTGGATATCCGCCATGCGGGGCTTGTCAAATACGTCCGCCACTGCGCCGGATAGCTCCACGCGCGATCCGGCCGATCGGAATTCCATGTTCAGGGGATCGACCCGGCCTTTTGCCAGCCCGGCTTCCAGGGAAAACCCCGCAACGGGTATGTCCATGTCCGACGCCGCCACGCGGCCGTCCCGGATCGACAGCCGGAGCCGGCCGGATCTCTGATTCAGGTTCGCCCCGGAAAGGGTGATGCCGATGTCTTCGAGAAGTACGCGGGTTGTTGCCTGTCCCTGCTCCGGGTCTGGTGTGCGGAACAAAAATCTGCCCCCTTCCAGGGAGAAATCCCGTATTATCACATTCCACGGGGTTTTCCCGGTTTCAGGGGCCGGCGCCGGGTCGGTTTGCTTGCCCGGGAAAACCAGTGCAGCCGCCAGGTTGAGGCGGCCGTCTGCGTTGAGGGTCAGGAAAATGTCCGGATCCCGGATGCGGGCGGTTTCAATGACCACCCGGCCGAAGACCAGGTCTGTCAGGCCGATGTCCGCGGATATGTCTTTTGCGGCAGCCGCCTGCCGGCCGCCGGGTTCCAGGATCTGCAGGCCGCGGATACGAATCTCTCCCCGGAAAATGGAAACACTTTGTTTTTCCCAGGTAATCCGGCCGGGAATCATCGGGTTGACCCGTTCCCGGATCATTTTTCCGGCCGTGCCCGTGCCCAGAAAAATCTGAAGGCCCAGGATTGCGGCAAGTGTCAGCGCTATGGCCCCGCAGACCGCCCATGCAGATATTTTCATAATCCGGCGGGTCATCGGGCCTCTGCCGGCAGGTCAATGATAACGGCGGTGCCCGCGTTTGTCTCGGACTCCACGCGGATGTGGCCGCCGTGTTTTGCAACGATGGAATAGACTGTGGTCAGGCCCAGACCTGTTCCTTTTTTGGCTCCCATCTCCTTGGTGGTGAAGTACGGATCAAAGATTTTTTTCTGATCATTCGCATCAATGCCCCGGCCCGTGTCGGCAAACCGGATGCGGATATAGGGGCCCGGCGCATGGGGTTCTCCCGGGGCCTCCTCATCTTCGGGGAAGTTCCGGTTTTCCATGGATACATGAAGGCTCCCGCCACCGGGCATAGCTTCTTTTGCGTTGGTTATGATTTCGGAAAATGCGGCTTCCATCAGCTCGGCGTCAAATACCGCCGGCATAATGTTTTCCGCGGCGTCCAGTTTCAATTGCACAGACGGGACTTCGTGAAGTCCGGTTTCAAGAGCAGACCTGACTGTATGTTCAATGCGTTCCCTTTTTTTTACCGGTTCTTCGCTGCGTGTCAGCATGATAAGGCGCCGGGTGAGATGCTTGGTCTGGATGCAGGCGTTTTCGGCGTTGCTGAGCATATCCCGGCTGCTTTCAGATATCGCCTCATCCTTGAGCATGGAAATATAGCCAAGGACAACTGACATGAGGTTGTTGAAATCGTGGGCAATGCCGCCCGCCATCCCGCCGAGGGCATCAAGTTTTCGTGCATCGAAAAGCGCTTGTTCCATCTTTCGATGTTCGGTCATGTCTCGGTAGATACTCAGATTGGAAACCGTGCCATCCGGGTTGAATATGGGGGCGTGCGTGATATTGAAAATGCGTTTGTCCGCGGGGCTTTCCACTTCATGGCGGGCGTGCTTGCCCTCGGCCACGGTGCCATATTTGCACCAGTCGCATTTCCGGCTCAGGCCGTGAATGGCCCTGTAACAGGGTTCTCCGGTGGCATCCCGGCCCGTGCGCCGTATCATGGCCTGGTTCATGTAGGAAACCGTGTAATCCGGGGCGCAGATATATACGGCATCCGGCATGCTTTCCAGGATGGTGCGGTGTTTGTGTTCGCTTTGTTCAAGCAGGTACGCGGTTTTTTTCTGTTCAGTGATAGCTTTTTCCAGTTCCGCGTTTTTTTCGGTCAACTCCGCTGTGCGCTGCCTGACCCGGTCTTCGAGTTCACTCATCTGCCGGCCGAGCTTGCGGGACATGTCGTTGAATGATTCGGTGAGATCACGCAGTTCCCTGCCTTTTGGCAGCTCGATGGTCTCTCCGGGCTGCGTTTCGGATTCCGCGATCTGCCTGGATTTTTCCCGGATCCGGTCAATGGGAAGAAACAGATATTCCCGGTTAAACCAAAGGATAATGCCCAGAATCGCCAGTAAAATCAGAAGCAGTTGACCGGACAGAAAAAGCGAAAGCCTGTTTGCATTGGCAAATGCTTTATCCAGGGGAATCCGGATCGATACGGCGGATACCACTTCGTCGACATTCCGGCCAAAGCTGCGTTCCGGGCCGTATTCGGCCACCATATCATCCGGCGCTGCTTCCGGTGTGCTGTGGCACCGAAGGCAGGATGATTCCATGGTTTCGCCGCGGCGCAAAACATAGAAGTACGGCTCTCCATCGATCTCGCGTATACCGGATCCGGCGGTCAGATCCGGGTTCCTGTTGAGTTTTTCCAGAAACCGGCGTTCGTGGGAATCCGCCTCGTTTTTCGGGCTGCGGGCGTTTATGGCGCATTCCTTGTAGTAATAGTCATTCGGATTCAGGGACTGGAAATATTTCTGCATTTCCCGCACGGCATAGGTCGACGACATCCAGACCGGATCAAAATACCCCGGCTCTGCCCGGTTTTTTGACAATTCGAAAAGCGCGGGTTTTAGCTGGTGGGTAAAATAGGTGTGGGCGGATAGATTGCGGTCGAGCAGGATCCTGGCCTTGGCTTCGGCCTCGGTAAGCGCCTGTTGGCGCATTTCGCTGTTGACTGTCCATATGATGCCGGCCCCGCCCAAAACTACGAGCACGGTAAGCATCAGCAAAAAGGTGTTGCGGAGTTTCATGAATGCCCTCACAAAATGTTGCGGCCGCCTATAATCGGGAAAAAAAGAGGCAACGCTTGCACTCTGGCATACTTTTATTATAATATTTCTTATAACCGCAGTTTACAACCCCCAATCGGAGAGAACGTCGGCAGACTGTCGGATAAAAGCTTTTTTTGCATCACAGGCGCGCAATCTTTTGATGATTTGAAAAAGGATAAGCACCTCCATGTCTGATGATTTCTCCCGCCTGGAATGGATTCTGAAAAACAGCATCCAGCCCGGATATGAAATCCAGGCCCCGCAACAGGCATACGGGGATCTCACCGAGATCAACGGATGCCGGTTGATTCTGGATGCCGTGGGTCGGCAGACGCTTGCCGACATCGCGGAAGATGCCATAGACCTGCTTGACACTTCCGTGGCCGTGTATGAAAGAACCGGTGACTACGCATTCGGCCTGTTTGCCTCGGGCTGGTGCCGCCTGATGGACAGTGCTTCGCGCGGGATGTGCAAAACCGCGGACAACGGGCAGGCACTTTCCTGCGGCAAATGGCTCTGCCATGAAAGCTGCTGGAATGATGCCGGGAAAACCGCAATTGAATCCGGCCGTCCCACGGATATTGAATGCGTGGGCGGCATTCGGCTGTATGCGGAGCCGATTTTCGCGGGCGGCCGGGTTGTCGGCGCCATTAATATCGGTTATGGCAATCCCCCGACTGACCGGGAAACATTGAAAAACCTGGCCCGGAAATTCAACATCCCGGAGGATGAAATCCGGCAGGCGGCGCAATCTTACGTGCCCAGGCCCGATATTATTGTGGAAATCGCCAAAAAGCGCCTGAAAACCGCTGCAAGACTGATCGGGCAGATGGTCGAAAGGCAGCAGCGGGAGGATGAGCTGCTGGAATCCAAGCGGCGGATGGATACCCTGCTGCGCAATCTGCCGGGCATGGCCTACCGGTGCCGCAATGTCGGCCGGTGGACCATGAAGTTCGTCAGCCACGGGTGCCTGGCACTGACCGGCTATACGGCAGCGGAGCTGACAGAAGATCGGATCGCGGCTTACGGGTATCTGGTTCATCCTGAAGATGCCGGCCATGTATGGCGGAAAGTACAGGAATCGCTACGGCAGAAAAACCACTTTGAAATCGAATACCGCATTGTTGCCAAAAACGGGGATATCAAGTGGGTCTGGGAGCGGGGCGTGGCAACAGGGCTGAAGGATGATGACGGCGTGGATCTGCTGGAAGGTTTTATTTCAGATATTACAGAGCGCAAGGCGGCTGAGGAAAAACAGCGTAAACTGGAAAACCAGCTTGCCCACGGCAGGCGAATGGAAGCGCTGGGACGATTGGCCGGCGGTATTGCCCATGATTTCAACAACCTGCTTTTTGTCGTCCTGGGCTACAGCGAGATGGTTCTCCAGGATCTCCCGGAAAATCACCCGGATTACAAGTCCATTCAGGAAATACTGGATGCGTCCCGGCGGGGGCGGGATCTGATCGGGCAGCTGCTGGCCTTCGGCAGGCGCCAGCATCTTGAAATGAAGGTGGTGGATGTCAATCATGTCATTTCCGGGCTTGAGGCAATGCTTGGCCGGATTATCGGGGAAGATATCGAACTGCAGGTGAATCTCGATCCCGGGGGCGGCTACGTAAAAGCCGATATTTCCCAGGTCGAGCAGATCCTGATGAACCTGGCCGTCAATGCCAGGGATGCCATGCCTGAAGGCGGCATGCTGCGTATAGAGACCGGAACTTCGGAGTCGGAAAACGGATCGTATCCGCCGGATAGCTGGGTTTTCATCCGCATTGCGGACAACGGGATCGGCATGGACCGCGAAGCGCTTGAAAAGCTCTTTGAGCCGTTTTACTCAACCAAGGAAAAAGACAAGGGCTCCGGGCTGGGGTTGGCCACGGTTCACGGCATTGTCAAGCAGCATGGCGGAAATATTGATGTCTCCAGCCAGCCGGGAAAAGGCACCTGCTTTGTGATATACCTGCCGCGCACCGAAGAAGCGGCGGTGCCGGAAAAGCAAGAAGCTCCGATCGATGCCCGGCAAGTGCCTGCAGGAACCCCGGCAAATGTGCTGGTTGTCGAAGATGATGAAACCGTGCGCAAACTGGCGTGCAAGGTACTGGCCGCACAGGGCCATAAGGTGATTGAAGCACAAAGCGGTTTTGACGCCGTTGAAAAGGCCGGGCATCATGCCGAGCCCATTGATCTGCTGCTTACCGATGTGGTGATGCCGGAGATGAAAGGCCCGGATGTTTACAGCCAGATTGCTAAGAAGCACCCGGAAGTAAAGGTGCTTTACATGTCCGGTTATTCTGAAAATATTCTGGAACCCAGTCACGTTGACCAAAAGAACGCCGGGTTTATACAGAAGCCGTTTTCACTGCAGGAGCTGCGTCGGGAAGTGGACGAACTGCTGGG
>JBKHJS010000062.1:0-11671 GCA_046537995.1 Desulfobacterales bacterium | reverse complement strand
ATTTGATCTTTGTGATCTTCACCCTCTTCGTGGTTATAAACGAATTTATCGTTAACGAATCTTTCACCCTTGAATAAAAGGAGTGCAAATATGATCGGTATTACTTCATACGGCGCATATGTTCCCCGGCTCCGGCTTTCGCGCTCGGCAATCTACCAGGCCATGGGCTGGTTTGCCCCGGCCATTGTCATGGTGGCCCAGGGCGAGCGCTCCATGTGCAACTGGGACGAGGACGCCATCACCATGTCAGTGGAGGCCTCCAGGAACTGCCTGGAAAGCGCGGACAAACAGGAAATCGGCGGGCTGTACCTGGCATCCACCTCCTTTCCCTTTGCCGACCGGCAGAACGCCGGCATCGTTTCGACTGCATTAAATTTAAGGGCGGATATCCGGTCCGCGGATTTTACCGCGTCCCAGAAAGCCGGCACCGGCGCCCTGCTCTCCGCCCTGGAGGCCGCGGCCGGCGGAGGCGGCAACCTGCTTGTCACGGCCGCGGACTGCCGCCAGACCAAGCCGGGCGGGTTTTACGAGATGTGGTACGGCGACGGGGCGGCATCCTTTGCCGTGGGCAGCCAAAACGTTATCGCCGAGTTCAACGGCGCCTACAGCCTTTCCTATGATTTCGTGGATCACTACCGGGGCGCGCAAAACCGGTTTGACTACACATGGGAGGAACGCTGGGTCAGAGACGAGGGGTACGCCAAAATCATCCCGGAAGCTGTCAACGGTTTGTTGCAAAAGCTGGAACTGACCCTCGACCAGGTTGACAAGCTGGTCTATCCCTGCTTTTTCAAGGCGGAGCACAAGAAAATCGCCAAAAAGCTCGGAGCCGATCCGGAATCCGTAATCGACAACATGCACGAGGTGTGCGGGGACACAGGTTGCGCCCATCCCCTGCTCATGCTGGCCGCCGCACTGGATGCGGCCCAGCCGGGTGAAAAAATCGTGGTGGCCGGATTCGGCCAGGGCAGCGATGCCCTGTGCTTTACGGCAACCGAGACCATCGGCTCATTTAAAAACGCCCCGCGTGTCAAAACCACCCTGGAAAACCGGGAAACCGTGGAAAATTATCCCAAGTGGCTGGTTTTCAGGGACCTGATCGATCCGGAAATGGGCATCCGGGCCGAGGCCCCTACCCAGACGGCCGTAACCACGCTGTGGCGGCGCAGAAAGATGATCCTTGGCCTTGTGGGCGGAAAATGCACCCGGTGCGGCACGCCGCAGTTTCCCAAGACCGATGTTTGCGTCAACCCGGAATGCACCGCGCGACACACCCAGGTGGACTACGAGTTTGCAGACCAGCCGGCCCGGGTCAAGACCTTTACCGGCGACATGCTGGCGGTCTCCTATGACCCGCCCCATATTTACGGCATGATCCAGTTTGACCACGGCGGCCGCTTTATGGCCGATTTTACCGACTGCAACCTGCCCGGGGTCAAGGTTGGCCTTCCCATGCAGATGGTCTTCCGCAAGCGCACCCAGGACAAGGAGCGCGGATTTGTCAACTATTTCTGGAAAGCCCGGCCCATTGCCGGGGCGGCCGGGGAAATGGCAAAAATCCGCTTTGACGGGCAGGTGGCGGTGATCACCGGTGCCGGCGGCGGGCTGGGAAAATCCTACGCCCTGGAACTTGCTTCCCGGGGTGCAAAAGTGGTGGTAAACGACCTGGGCGGTGCAAGGGACGGATCCGGCGAGGGATCAGCCACCCCGGCCCAGCAAGTGGTGGATGAAATCCGGGCAGCAGGCGGCGAGGCGGTTGCCAATTATGACAACGTGGCCACAAGCGAGGGCGGAGAAAGCATCATCCAGTGCGCCATGGACAACTACGGCCGGGTGGACATCGTAATCAACAATGCCGGCATTCTGCGCGACAAGAGTTTTACAAAGATGGAGCCGGAAAACTGGAACGCAGTGCTGGCCGTGCACTTAAACGGCGCATATAACGTCACCCGCCCGGCATTCCGGGTCATGCGGGAGCAGGGATACGGCCGGGTGATCATGACCGCCTCGGCCGCAGGCCTTTACGGCAACTTCGGCCAGACCAACTATTCTGCGGCCAAAATGGCTCAGGTTGGCATGATGAACACGCTGAAGCTTGAAGGGAAAAAATACAACATCCATGTGAACACGGTTGCGCCCCTGGCGGCCTCCAGGCTGACAGAAGACATCATGCCGCCCGATATCCTGGAAAGGATGAAACCGGAACTGGTCACGCCCATAGTGGTTTACCTGGCAAGCCAGCAATGCGAAGAAACCGGCCAGATCTTTAATGCCGGCATGGGATATTTCAACCGCGCCGCAGTGCTGACCGGCCCCGGGGCCCGGCTCGGAGACGGGCAAAACCCGCCCACGCCCGAAGAGGTGAGTGAAAACTTTGAAAAAATCAACCGCATCGACGATGCCCGACCCCTTGAGGATTCCAATGCGGCCCTTTTTGCACTGGTGTCGCCGGGCGAAGGTGAGAAATAAACTCGAAATTCGAAGCACGAAATTCGAAGCAAATTCGAATTTCCAAATGACCGAATGATCAAAACAAAACTGTTGACAGGCCAATGTTTCGGTCATTCAAACATTCATATTTCTGTCATTGTCTCGAATTTCGATATTCGGATTTCGGATTTTCAATATAAGGAGGATACGATATGGCAACAGGCATCAGGGACAAGGTGGCAATCATCGGCATGGGGTGCACCCGGTTCGGCGAGCGATGGGACGTTGGCGCAGAGGAACTCATGCTCGAGGCCTTTGAGGAAGGACTCAGCGACGCGGGGGTGGCACCCGAAGACATCGAGGCCGCTTGGTTTGGCACATGCATGGATGAAATCAACGTGGGCAAAACCGCAATGCCGCTTGCCACCACGCTTCGGCTGCCCATGATTCCGGTGACCCGGGTGGAAAATTACTGCGCCACCGGTACCGAAGCCTTCCGCGGGGCATGCTATGCAGTGGCTTCCGGCGCCTACGACGTGTGCCTGGCCCTGGGGGTTGAAAAACTCAAGGACACCGGTTACGGCGGACTGCCGGCCGGCGGTTCAAACACCGGCTCCCTGGCATGGCAGTGGTGGCCAAATCTGACCGCGCCGGGCTCCTTTGCCCAGTTGGCCAGCGCCTATGCCGCCAAGTACCGCATCAAGGACGAGGACCTCAAGCGGGCCATGGCCCACGTGTCTGCCAAAAGCCACGAGAACGGCGCCATGAACCCCAAGTCGCACCTGAGAAAAAAAGTCACGGATGATCAGGTCATGGCCGCGCCCATTGTCGCCCATCCCCTGGGCCTGTTTGACTGCTGCGGTGTCAGCGACGGCTCGGCATGCGCGATTGTCACCACCCCGGAGATAGCCCGGAAAATGGGGAAAAAGGATTTTGTTTCCGTCAAGGCCCTGCAGCTCGCCCTAAGCAGCGGCGAGGAACTGGGATTTAACGACTGGGACGGCGATCATTTCATCACCACTTCCAAGTGCAGCACCCAGGCTTACAAGGAAGCCCGGATCGAAAACCCCAGGGAAGAAATCAGCATGATGGAGCTGCACGACTGTTTTTCCATCACTGAGCTGGTGACCTACGAAGATCTGCACATATCCGAGCGGGGCAAGGCGGTCAACGACATCATGGACGGATTCTATGACCGGGGCGGGCATATTCCCTGCCAGATCGACGGCGGCCTGAAATGCTTCGGCCATCCCATCGGCGCTTCCGGCCTGCGGATGCTCTATGAAATGTATCTGCAGATCCACGGCCGGGCCGGCGAGCGCCAGCTCGAAAACCCGCACCTGGGCATGACCCATAACCTGGGCGGCTTTCCGTTCCAGAACATCTGCAGTATTGCCATTGTGGGGAAATACGAGGGCTAAGGTTCAAGGCTCAAGGTTAAAGACAAGAAAAATTTGAACTGCTGAAGCGGTCGCAGAAAAAATCGCGGCAGGCCTGGGGCCGTCGGGCGTAAATAATGCACCATCCGGCGACATCCAGAAACGGGCAGGCCATGACAACCCGTTTTGAACCGAGTTGAAGCCCTTGCCGGCATCCGGTTTCCGGGTGCCGGCCGCAGCAGACGTAGGCCTTTTCCTCGATGTGGCAATTTTCACACGGATTTGTCAAAGCCCGGCCCTGCCGCTTCCAACCTGTATTTTACGCCCCGTAAAAACGATCTTGTCTTCAAACCCGGATTGCGGTAGAGTTTGAAAAACGCTGAAACGCAAACAAGGATGTCCCATGCTGAAAAACACCCTGTCAAAACTCGAAGATAAAATCAAGACCTCCAGGAACATCCCGGAGGATAAGAAGCAGGAATACTACGACCTGCTCAGCCGCTTAAACGAGGAAATCAACACCCTGGCCGAAACCGACCTGGAAAAGGCCGAAAGTGTCAAGAAGTTCACCAAGGTTACAGCTCATGAGGCCACCCGCGAGGAGCTCAATCCGAATCTGCTGGAAACCTCTCTGAAGGGCCTTTACGAATCGGTACGGGAGTTTCGAACCTCCCATCCCAGACTCGTGGACACGGTCAACGAAATCTGCATTTTTCTGTCAAAGCTGGGAATCTGACAGCATTCGCGTAAACACCGCATCTTCCGCAAAAACAAACAAAACCATATGGGAGCTTGCCAATGCAAAACGCTGCATCCCCATCCAACGGGACACTGAGCGCCGAAGACGGCACACAGTTGTTTTTCAGACAATTTCCGGGCCCATCCCCGCCGCGTGCCGGTCTTGTCATCGCCCACGGCCTGTGCGAGCATTCCGGACGGTATACGGCCCTGGCTGAACGACTGGCGCAGAAAGGCCTTTTTGTTTTCGCCCATGATCACAGGGGCCATGGACAGAGCGGGGGAAAGCGCGGGTGTATCCGCCGGTTCTCCGATTACACACAGGATCTGCACCAATTCGTGGAAAAATGCCGCAATGCACTGGAGCCAAACACCCCCCTGCTGCTCCTGGGACACAGCATGGGCGGCCTGATCGTGCTCGATTACATCCGGGAGTTTCCGGATCAGACAAGCGGGGTGATCGTCTCGTGTCCGGCCCTGGCCCCGGGATTTGCCCCGCCGCGTGCAAAAATCGCAACAGCCCGGTTCATTTCCGCTGTTTGGCCGTCTCTGACATTTGACAACGAACTGGCACCCGAGTACCTGAGCCATGACACCTCCGTGGTGGATGCCTATATCCGGGATCCCCTGGTTCACCGGCGGGTTTCCGCCCGGCTTTTCACCGAGATGATGGATGCCATGGAACGGACCCGCCGAAACGCGGATGCCGTTTCCATTCCGCTTCTCATGCAGATCGCGGAAGAAGACCGGCTCGTGGATCCGCAGCGCTGCCGTGATTTTTTCAAACAGGTCGCCGCTGCTGACAAAACCCTGCATGAATACCCCGGCCTGTACCATGAAATCTACAATGAAGAGCAGGAGCAGCGGGAGCGGGTGCTTGGCGACCTGGAAACCTGGATAGAGGGACATATCTGATGAGGATCATGAAATGCTCCGGATGATCCGGGACTGGTTTCAGGAGCGGTTTTCCGATCCCCAGGTGGTGATCCTCTGGGCCATTCTTCTGGGCGGATTCCTGGGTATTGTACTTTTGGGCGAAATGCTGCAGCCGGTTTTCGTCGGGCTGATCATCGCCTATCTGCTCGAAGGCATCGTGTGCCGGCTCGAAGGCCTTCATATTCCCAGGTGGATCAGTGTGACCGTCACTTTTACGGTTTTCCTGATCTGCCTGCTCGCCCTGGTCGTCGGCCTGCTCCCCCTGCTGTCGCGCCAGATCGCCCAGCTTATCCAGGATCTGCCGACCCTGATTGCAAACGGCCAGGAGCAGCTCATGGAACTGCCCCAGCGCTATCCCGAACTGGTATCCGAAGACCAGATCCGGCAGGTAATCGGATTTCTGAAAACCGAGCTCACCAACCTGGGCCAGAACGTGGTGATCTTTTCCGTGGCCTCGGTGCGCAACCTGATCACCCTGCTGATCTACCTGGTGCTCGTGCCCCTTCTGGTGCTGTTTTTCCTCAAGGACAAGGACCGCATCCTTGCCTGGTTCAAGAACTTTCTGCCCCAAAACCTGGATCTGACCGAGGAAGTCTGGAACGAGGTCAACGACCAGGTCGCCAATTTTGTACGCGGCAAAATCTGGGAAATCATTATTGTCTGGTTTGTCAGCTATGTGACCTTCATGTTTCTGGGCCTGAACTTTGCCATGCTGGTTTCGCTGTTTATCGGACTGTCCGTGCTGGTGCCCTACATCGGGGCCACGGTCATGACCATACCGGTGGTGCTGCTGGCTTTTTTCCAATGGGGCATCAGTCCGGAATTCACCTACACGGTCATCGCCTACGGCATAATCCAGCTCATAGACGGCAACATCCTGGTCCCCCTGCTTTTATCCGAAGTAGTCAACCTGCATCCGGTGGCCATTATCGTGGCCATACTCGTATTCGGCGGTCTGTGGGGAATCTGGGGGCTGTTTCTGGCCATTCCGCTGGCCACCCTGGTTCATGCCGTGATTAAAACATGGCTCACCATAAAACCGATCAAAAAACCGGACCAATAAAACAGGAGGCAATTATGCGACAGATCGACCGTCCCCGGGTCTACCTGGTGGCCAAAACCATGCTGATGCCCGAAGGGCTAAACGCTTACCTGCAGGATATCGGCAGCCCGGACTGGCAGATCGACCAAAGCGTATCAGACGGGGAGAACCTGGTGGAAGCCGCGGGCCGCATGTGTTACCGGAGCTGGCAGCCCTATGATCCGGAAAAACCCGAAGCCTCCAACCCGAATGTCACCAACGTGCGGCGGGGCAATGCGCGCTATATTGCCAACGTGTTAAAAAGCGGGCACGGATCGGTACTCGAACACGTCAACGCGACCTTTATCTGCCGCAACGTGTCCCGGGTATTTACCCACGAGCTGGTCCGGCACAGGGCGGGCATGGCCTACAGCCAGGAAAGTCTCAGATACGTGCGCCTCGATGACCTGCCGGTGTGGATTCCGGATTCCGCCCGGGAAAACCCGCAGGCCGAGCAGAAGTTCCGGGAAGTTGTTGATTTTCTGGAAAACGCCCAGAAGGAACTTTCCGAAATCTTCGGCATCGTGGAAATAAGCGAATTCTCCAGGAAGAAAATGCTGACTTCCATGTTCCGGCGCCTGGCGCCCATCGGCATCGGCACCACCATCATGGTCACGGGCAACCTGCGGGCCTGGCGCCACATTATTGCCATGCGCACCTCCGAGCACGCAGAAGAGGAAATCCGGCTGGTCGGCGCACAGATCGCCGAGATCTGCAAAAAGGAATTTCCCAACGTGTTCCAGGACATGAAGCCGGATGCGCAAACCGGGGCCTGGGTTTCTGATCATTCAAAGGTATAATAAAAGACGGCTACGATCCGCTCTTGTCTTCCATAATCGCCACTGCCCGGACCGGGGCGGCAGAGCCGCCGGTGATCTTCAGGGGAAAAACCGCCACCTTGAAGCCGTGGGGCGGCAGGGATTTCAAGTTGGTGAGCTGCTCCATGTGCAGATATTCCTCCCGGGTGCCCACCCTGTGGGCCTCCCAGAAGACTTCCGGGTTGCGCTGCCGCTTGGCCTCGGAAATCTGCCATGGCAGGGGCAGATCCCATCCCCATTGATCAATGCCCATGACCCGGACCCCACGCTCTATTAGCCATCGGGTGGCCTCTGCGCTCATGCCGGTGCCGCGTTTGAAGTAATCCGGGGTTCCCATGAGCTTGTCGCGGTCCGTGCGGATCAGGGCAATGGTGCCGCGCCGGATTTCGGAACCGGTTTTGGCCACTGCCTGTTCCAAATCCGCAGCCATGATGGGCTCGAAATCCGGCTTATGGGACATGTTGATCATGACCCCGTCACCGTAGCACCATTCCAGGGGCACCTGGTCGATGGTTCGGGCCGGCTGCCCGCCGGTCTCGGGCCCGTAATGCCAGGGCGCGTCAATGTGGGTGGTGGAATGCACGCCCATGTGCTTGATGGTATCATCGGCCCACCCATGGAAGCCCTTGGGAAACATCCGAAAGGGCAGCCCCAGCAGGCGCACCAGCCATCCGCCTTTCCGGTGCGGCCTATGCTTGATTTTGATCCGCATGAACCCGGGATCTCCCGGATTGTACCGGATGGACTTGGAAAGATCGATAATGGTGGTCATATGTTTTCCTTTCTTTCCGGCCGGATTATTCGGGCCGTGAATTGATAATATAATTGTATCAGATTTGACGATGTTTGTCATTGGCTGTATAAAAAGAACGACAATTGCCGGTGGAAGCCAGATCAAGAAGCGCATTGAAGCTGCCTGGAAAAGCACGGAATCCAAATGCTTTCCGCGTGCACCCCCGAGGATGACTGGCCGGCGGACCGTCGGGGGAAAAACTTAAAGACTTTTTTACAGGGCTCAGCAGATAAGGAGAAAACAAAGAACATATGAAAGCCGTGTGGTTTGAAAACCGGGAAATCACGCTTACAGAGGCACCTGTGCCGAAAGCCGGGGAAAACGAAGCGCTTGTAAAGGTTCTAATGGCGGGCATCTGCGCCACGGACGCGGAAATATATCAGGGATATGCCGAATTCTCCGGAATTGCCGGCCACGAGTTCGTCGGGGTGGTCCGGGAAGCACCGGCCGATACAGATCTGGCCGGAAAGCGCGTGGTGGCGGACATCAACTGCGGCTGCGGAAATTGCGCCTGGTGCCGCTGCGGGGATCCCCGGCACTGCGAAGCCCGCACGGTCCTTGGCATCCGGGGTAAAAACGGGGCATTTGCTGAGTATATCGCAGTACCCGTGCAAAACCTGCACGCGGTGCCGGATACCGTGGACACGCTGCGGGCCGTTTTTGCAGAACCGCTTGCCGCAGCCCTGGAAATCACCCAGCAGGTCCATATCACCAACAGCATGCGTATCCTGGTGCTCGGGGACGGAAAGCTGGGTCTGCTGTGCGCGCTGGGCCTGAAACACTTCAGCAGCAAGGTGATGCTTGCGGGCCGTCACCCTGAAAAACTGATCATCGCCGAAAATCAGGGTATTGATACGATAGCGGTACCGTCAGGCAAGGTCCCGGCGCCCGCGTTCAGCGAATTCGCACACTTCGATATGGTCGTTGAGGCCACGGGCAGCCCGGCGGGCATAAGAGAAGCCCTGGAACTGGTACGGCCCGAGGGCACCGTTATCGTCAAGACCACCAGCCACAGTCCTTCTGAAATCGATCTGTCAGCAATCGCGGTCAATGAAATCCAACTGCTTGGTTCCCGGTGCGGGGACATGGATCTGGCCCTGCGGTTTCTGGCAAACAATTGGATCGATGTTCTGCCGCTTGCCGAAAAAATCTACCCGCTTTCCCGTTTTACCGAGGCCTTCGCCCATGCCGCGGCAAAGGGCAGCCTGAAGGTGCTGATCGATGTGACTGAATCCGGATCTTCCTCAGTCGAATAATTTTTCAATAGCCTTTTCCAGCACCTTTTCCGTTGCTTTCTGCTTGAGCTGATCCTGAAGCCGGGAGCGGTCCAGGGAAAACCGGGGCCCGGACACATCTCCGGATACGCGGACAGGTATCTGCGTCCACCCCTGCTTGTCCGCCATCAGGCGGGCAACCGGGCTGTCCTTTGGCAGCCGGGTGGACAGGTCCGGGGCCAGGGTGAGGTTCAAATCAATACCCAGGGAACCGTCCAGGCCGATGGTGCCGGTGGGCTTCATTTTCACGTCATTGCTGTCATAATCACCGTTTATCCGGATTTTTCCGGATTCAATGCGTAAATTTCCCCTGAATACGTCAAAATCAAGGGCATCCAGGCGCTTTATACCCAGCGTGTCAGCCAGACCGCCGGCCAGGGCCGGACTGTCGATTCTGCCGTCGGAAATCCGGAAGTCTGTCTGACCGTTCAGGTTTTTCCGGATATCTGCCATGCTGACCCCCCTCCCCCGGATCCGTCCCTGGATATCCGCGGTGCCCGAAAACATTCCCGCGGCCTTCCGGTAAAAAGCCGAAGCCACCGGCCCGGACTGAATACCGGCAAGATCGAGGTTGACGTCATAGTCCAGGCCTTTTTGGGCCAGGTCCACGCGTGCATCGCCCTTTGCCTGTCCCTGAGCAAGTTTTGCGGACATCCGGTCCACGGTCAGCACGTTGTCTGCAAGCCTGTAATGAATCAGCAGATCGGTTATCGGCAAATCCCTGTAGCGGGCCCGGTCCGCCTCAATGCTGCCGTCCACCCGCAGGGGCAGATCAAAGGGCCCGACCTCATTTGCGGCAGGCGTTTTTTCGCGGCCGCCGGATTTATCCGCACCCGGGTCCTGTGCACCCCCCTTGTCCTGCCCTGCCGCCGCGATCAATGCGTCCAGGTCCAGGTGACCGGCATGTGCGCGATGGGTAACATGCACAGGTGCTGAAAAAAACTTTGTCACCTCCGCATCCACGGACACGGTATCCTCGCCGAGTTTTACCTGCAGGCCGTTTGCAAAGATCTTTTCAGCAGAGAGATTCACGGCTCCGATGGCACTGGGCCGAAGCCCGCCAGCACTGGCCTGCACCCGGTCCAGCCGGATTTTGCCGTTTTTGATCAGAGCTTTGGGCTGATCGACAGATCCGGCAATCCGCACGTCGGCGGCCACGGTGCCGGCCGGATCCATGCGCGCAACCTCGGAGACCAGGTTTTCCGGCACAGCGGAGACAATCTCCCGCACTCCGGTCTCCGGCAGTGTCAGCGCGATATCGAGTCTCGGCGCGGAGGCGTATTGCAGGACATCTCCGGAGGCTGAGACCGCGATGCCGTTGATGTCCATGTCTGCCCGGCGGATTTGGATCTCTTCTTCTGCCAGGTTTGCAGACAGGTCATATTCCAGGCGGCACTGCGCGTTGCGCACCGGTGCGTCCGGCAGTGCATCGAGTTCCATGTTGATCCGGCTGGCCCGAATGCTGCCTGCGGAATCCATAGCCCGTGCATCCCCGGTAATTGATGCATCCACGTCAAGATCCGCCGAGGAAAGCCGGCCGGGCAGGTGCTGCCTGAAATACGGGGCAAAGTCAACGGCGCTCAATTCTTTGAGCTCTGCATTGGCCTGGATTTTCCCGCTTGCGGTGTTAAATGTGCCGGATACGGAAAAGTCCGCATCATTTAGCCGGGCGGTCATATCAAAGGCAAACGCCTTTTCCAGGGAGATGTCTTTTGCGGAACCCATCAGCCCGGAGGCCCGGTATTCAAACGGTTCCGCGCCAACGGTGCGGTCGGTAAACTCCAATTGGCCGTCACTGATTTTTACCGTGCTGACCAGCAAATTTACTGCCGGCCCTTTGCCGGCCTGCGCCAGGTCCGGTTTTTCTGCCGCAGCGGCGGTCTCCTGCTTGTTCTTCAGCAGGTCGCTGAAGTTAAAACTGCCGTCTGCATTGCGGATCACGTGGATGGTCGGATTTTTCAGCAGCACCTCGTCAATGACCACCTGTTTTTTCAGCAGCGGCAACAATTGATACCGAAGCACCAGGGATTCCGCGGAAACAAAGCGCGCATCTCCTTCGCGCATCCGAACCTGCAGATTTTCAATGGAAACCCCGGAAAACAGGCGGATCCGGATGTCGCCGATTTCAACCTTGCGATCCAGGGATTTTTCCGCCAGCGGCACCACGGTCCTGCGGATGCGCTCCGGGGAGATAAACAGCTTGGCCGCAACCAGCAGAATCA
>JBKHJS010000061.1:0-11704 GCA_046537995.1 Desulfobacterales bacterium | reverse complement strand
CACTTAATCACTTAAAACTTAACACTGCCTGTAAAAAGTCCTTTTTACAGGCTGATCAACCCATAACCCATAACGATAACAATGGTGCTCACAGAGATACTGGCCAGAAATGCCCGGATGTACGGCGGCAAGGTCGCCCTGATCGAGCGGGAGCCGGAAAAGAAAGGGCGGCGGGAGATTACCTGGCGGCAGTTTTACCATCAGGCAAATGCGTTTTCAAACGCCTTGATCGGGATGGGGGTGAAAAAAGGCGACCGGGTGGTTCACCTCATGATGAACTGCCTGGAATGGCTGCCCGCATATTTCGGCATCCTGCGCGCCGGAGCCATTGCCGTGCCGTTGAACTTCCGTTTTGAAGCCTCGGCGATTTCCGGCTGCACGAACCTCTGCGATGCCCGGGTCCTGGTGTTCGGACCGGAATTTACAGAGCGGATCCGGGAGGTCAAGGCCGAGCTGGATACAAGCGTTTTGCATTACATGTTTGCCGGGCCTGCCGCGGCATGCCCGGAATTCGCCCGACCCTGCGATGCGGTTACCGCGGATGCGGATTTGGCCGAACCTGATGTCCATATTGATCCCGGAGACGGGGCTGCCATTTATTTCACCTCCGGCACCACGGGTGCGCCAAAGGGGGTGTACCTGCTGCACAGACAGCTGGAATCGGCCTGTTACGTGGAAAACCGGCACCACAACCAGGTGCACGAAGACAACTTTCTCTGCATTCCGCCCCTGTACCATACCGGCGCCAAGATGCACTGGTTCGGCAATTTCATCGTGGGCGCGCGAGCCGTGATTTTAAAAGGCGTCGGCCCGAAAGCGATCCTGGAGGCGGTTTCCGAAGAACGAATTACCATTGTGTGGCTTCTGGTTCCGTGGGCGCATGATATCCTGGTTGCCCTGGAAAACGAGGAGGTGCGGCTGTCAGAGTACAGCATAGACCAGTGGCGCCTGATGCATATCGGCGCCCAGCCGGTGCCGCCGAGCCTGATTGAAAAATGGCAACGGTTTTTTCCGGGCCAGTCCTATGACACCAACTACGGCCTGACCGAGGCAACCGGCCCGGGGTGCGTGCATCTGGGCATGGAGAACATGGATAAAATCGGCGCCATTGGCGTGCCCGGATTTGACTGGGAGTGCCGCGTGGCAGACGAATCCGGATCCGATGCACCCGCCGGCAGGCCGGGCGAGCTGCTGGTCAAGGGACCGGGCGTTATGCAGTACTACTATAAAAATCCGGATGCCACACGGTCCACATTGGAAAACGGGTGGCTGCGCACCGGTGATATCGTTCGAAAGGACGAAGACGGATTCCTGTGGCTGGTTGACCGGAAAAAGGATGTGATCATTACCGGCGGGGAGAACATTTTTCCGGTGGAAATCGAAAGCTTCCTCATGACCCACCGGGACATCCTGGATGCAGGCGTTATCGGCGTGCCTGACGAGCGCCTCGGCGAGGTGGTGGCCGCCGTGGTATCACCCAAGCCGGGCAGGCGGATCACGGCGGATCAGATCCGGGAATTCTGCAGTGCCATGCCCCGCTACAAGCGGCCCAGGCGGATATTTTTCGATGACGTGCCGCGCAACCCCACGGGAAAGATCGAAAAGCCGAAGCTGCGCAAAAAGTACGCCGGTTTCCCGGCCGATGCAGCAGCAGGCAGTTGACCCATACCACAGGCGGCCGGAAAGGTTTGACCGTATCTGTTTCGGATTTTGAATTTGGTTAAGGGAAGACTTACTTTTTCGTCTCCCGGGCCTCCTCGTTGATCAGGGCGCGCGCAACCCGGATATCATAGGCCTGCTTCGGGTCAAAGCCTTTGCCCGAATACATGGCAATGGCCTGCTCAATGGCCTCCCAGGCCACCCAGCCGTGCTCGTCCCAGAGGGCGGGATCATCTGCATGCCACATGCGGAATTCCACAGTGTTGCCCGATGGCCGGATATACATGCGCATCCGCTTGTTTTGCGGAAACGGATAATAGTAAATTCCCTTGTCGTCTTTCATTGGCATCTATCCTGTCGCTTTACCGCTGCATTATTTCCCGGAAATGGACCAACCGCTGAAACAACCCGCTGCCTGCCCGTTTTCTTAATCGGTATCGGTATCGAACCTTTTGCCTGTATTTCAGTCCCCCGTCTTTAAAGGCGCGGGATCGCAATCCAGCGTGGCAAAATAATCTTCCATGGTCTCGGCACGCCGGATCCGCTCCACTGTGCCGTCAGCCTTGAGCAGCAGCTCCTGGGGGCGCAGCTTGGCGTTGTAATTAAAACCCATGGCATGACCGTGGGCCCCGGTATCCTGGATGATCAGCAAATCCCCGATATCGATTTTTGGAAGATTCCGCTGTACGGCAAACTTGTCGATATTCTCACACAGGGAACCCACCACGTCGACCGTTTCAGCAGGATCGGTCTGCACGGACTTGCCGAGTACGTCGATATGATGATAGGCACCGTACATGCCCGGCCGCATCAGCGCCGACATACAGCTGTCCACCCCCACGTATTTGCGGTAGATGTTTTTCCGGTTTATGGCCCGGGTAACGAGCACCCCGTGGGGGCCGGTCATATACCTGCCGCTTTCCATGTACAGGTCCGGCGCCGTGCCCTGTTTTTCGCGGTACTGCGCGATCTGCCCGGTAATGCCTTCGGCCATGGCAGAAAGGTTCAGCGGTGTGTCATCCGGGTGGTAGCAGATCCCGAGCCCCCCGCCCATATTGATGAACTCGAAGTCGATTCCCAGACGCCGGCTGAGCGATTCGACCAGTTCAAGCAGCATGTGCACCGTTTCCACCATGTAAGTATAATTGCGTTCATTGGACACCAGCATGGTATGCAGGCCGAAGCGTCGGACACCTTTGTCCCGCATGATCCGGTAGGCATCTTCTATCTGATCATTGGATACCCCGTACTTGGACTCGACCGGATTGCCGATAATTTCGTTTCCGGAGCGCTGCGGACCCGGATTGTACCGGAAGCTGATCAGCTCGGGAACAATCGGTAGCTTGTCGATAAGGCTGATATCATCCAGGTTCAGGATGCTGCCGCCTTGGGCAATGGCCGCCTCAAAGTCCTCTCGCGTGGTGTTGTTGGAAGTGAACATGATCTGCTCGCCGCGGGCACCGACGTGTCGGCTCAGCGCCAGTTCGGGCACCGAGGAGCAGTCGAAGCCGAAGCCCAGGTCCTGCATGATTGCCATCACGCGGGGGTTGGGCAGCGCCTTGACGGCGAAGAATTCCTTGAAGTTGACCGGAAGCCGCGAAAATTCGGATTTCAAGGAGAGCGCCGTTTCCCGGATGCCGGTTTCATCGTAAATATGAAAAGGAGTGCCGAAGTGTTCGGCAATCCCGGGCAATATCGGAAAAAGTCGCTTTGTAAATGCTTCTGACATTGGCATGGCGCCTACTCCTAATATTCGTACAGGCATTTAAAAGATGATCTGTAAGTTTACATTCAGATGTCACCATACAGATCTTTCATTCCTTTTTCAAGTATCGGTCATTCATCTTATCCTTGACTTTAAGTGTCGTTCATGGGTAAATTAATCGTAAAACCGCATGAATTCGGACACCTCGTCGAGGTGGGGAGTATACAGGATATTGTGGATAATTGTTAATGTTTTCACCATATGTGGTTGAAAATGTGAAAAATAAATAATTTGCTTGACATAACAACAATTTAACGTATGATGAGGCTGGGCTGAAGAGGGAACATTCCTGATGACACCAACCTTGTGGGAAGCAATAGGTGAAAGGTTTGAGCAAATGACCATTTGCCGGTTATTTCACCAGTTCACAATTTTGCCTTTCAATGATTTTCAGCCCTTGAGGTTTCGCGTTGTTTGTCAACCCCGATCGATCAACCATACAAGTGGAATGAAAACGAGACGATCATGGTATTCGGCAGAAGAAATCAATTAGTGGGTCTGGATATCGGCTCCCGGACGATCAAGGTGGCCGAGGCAGTGGAAACCAAAAAAGGCTGGGCGCTGAAAAATTTCGGGTCCATCGAGGTTTCTCCCGGAATTATCGAAGAAGGGGTCATCAAAGATGCCGAGGCGGTTGCCGAGGCCATCCGGGAACTGTTTGCCCTGTATAACGTCCGGCAAAGCAATGTGGCCATATCCATCGGCGGCTATTCGGTCATTGTGAAAAATATTACCGTGCAGAACATGCCCGAAGATCAGCTCTATGAATCCCTGAATTTCGAGGTGGAACAATATATCCCCTTTGACATTAACGATGTCAACATCGATTTTGAAGTCCTCGGGGAAAGCGAAGCCAACCCGAACCAGATGAATGTGCTGCTTGTGGCGGCCAAGAAGGAAATGGTCAATGACTATGTCAACATCATTGATATGGCCGGCCTCAATCTGTGCATCATTGATATCGACGCGTTTGCCCTGCAGAACATTTATGAGCTCAACTACCCGGCCACCGGAGAAAATATTGCCTTAATCGATATCGGCGCGGGAAAGACCTCGCTGAATATCCTCAAGGACAATACTTCCGTGTTCATGCGGGACGTGTCCCTGGGCTGCAACCAGATCAACCAGAACATCGCCTCCATGGCCAACTGCACCATGGCCGAGGCCGAGAGCCTGAAGCTTGCTGAAAAACCGGACCGGATTTCGGCCGAGGATCTCGATGACGTCATTTCCTCGGTGGTCACGGACTGGTGCAATGAAATCCGTCGGGCCCTGGATTTCTTTTATTCCACCAACCCGGAGGATCAGATCAAGCAGATTGTGCTAAGCGGCGGCGGGGCCAACATCAAGCAGTTTCGCGACCTGCTGGCGGTGCAGACTGCCGCGGAGGTCAGCATGATCAACCCCTTTGAAGTCTTTGAGATAAAAGGCGAGCACCTGGATCCAAATTACGTGCAGCAGATCGCACCACAGGCCGCCATATGCATGGGGCTTGCCATCAGAAGGGTGGATGACAAATGATACGCATCAATTTACTTCCTTTTCGTGCGGCACGGACCAAGGAAAACATCCGGCGCCAGGTATCTGTTTTCGTTCTGTCGATGATCCTGTTGCTGGTGATCCTGCTTACGCTCAACATGTACCTGGGCCGAAAGGTCAATTCGCTGGAAGACAAACTCGCGGGTATCAAGGAGGATATCAAGCGCTACGAGCAAAAAGCCGAGAAGGTTGATGAATTTAAGAAAAAACTGGCCGAACTCGAGCAGAAAATCGACATTGTCAACCAGCTCAAGACCCATAGGAAAGAACCGCCGCAGCTGCTTGCCGAAATCACCGAGCTGGTGGTGCCGGACCAGATGCAGATGAAAAAGCTGGGTTATAACGGCAATTCGCTTTCAATCGAGGGCATTGCCATGGATAATGAAACAGTGGCCCTGTTTATGAAGCGCCTGGAGCGGCATCAGAGAATCGCAGACGTGCAGCTGCAAAGCGCAAGGCAGGCCACCGAATACAACATTGAAATGAAGAGCTTCGGCATAAACTGCAAGCTGGTCGAGTCAAGCAATGGTGCCAATAAGAAGGCGAAGAAATCATGAAAAATATCAGCTTATCCATGGAAAGCCTTGAGCCCTTTTTCAGGAGAATCAGCCAGCTTACCAAGCTTCAGCGGATACTGATATGCATCGGGACCGCGGTTGTGATCCTGGGAATATTCGGGTACTTTTTTTATATGCCGAAATTTGATGCCATGAGCGATCTGCGGGAGGAAATCAAACAGGCGGAAAGCAAGCTGGAGCGGACCAAAGCAAAAGCCGACACCTATGAGGCGGTTAAAAAGGAGTTTGAAGAAGCCCAGGCACAATTCAGAATCGTTGCCCGGGCCCTGCCTGACAAGGAAGAGATCCCCTCCCTGCTCACCGGCATATCGCAGGCCGGAAAGGCCTCGGGCCTGAAATTTGTTTTGTTTCAGCCCCAGGAGGAATCAACCAAGGATTTTTATGCGGAAATTCCCGTGAAAATGGAGCTTACCGGCCAATATCATGATCTGGGCGTGTTTTTTGATAAGCTGGCCCGGCTGTCGCGGATCGTCAATGTAAGGGATTTCTCCATTTCCGGGGGCTCAGAGGGCGGCGGGAAGAATCTGAAGATTGCCTGTACCGCAGTCACCTACAAGTTTATTGAATCATCGGAAAACCAGAAGTCAAAAAAGAAAAGATAAAGACCATGTCAAAACGGACCCTATTTATCGCGGCATTGTTTTTTCTCCTGTCTCCCTGGTTTCTGATGGGGCTCGGCAGTTCACCCGAGGAACCGGAAAAAGACGTTCACGTAAGCGAAGAGGTCAAGATCGAACAGCAGGAGCAGGAGCAGGAAAAGCCGGCAGATCAGGCCGCTTCAGCGGAAACCGAAGAACAGGAAAAGTCCCGGGAGAAAGCCGACCGGGCGCAGTCCGGGCAGGAGGCTGAACCGGAAAAGCCGGCAGAATCAGTCGAAGCTCAGCAGCCGGAGGATACCGACGACAGCAAAAGGGACGCTGAGCAGGAACTCCAGGAAATGACGCTGAGCGGGGACGAATCCCTGATGGGGGATGAACAGCGGCTTTATACCCGCAAAGGCCGGGTCGACCCGTTTGAGCCGTTTTTAAACAAACAGCAGGAATCAAAAGGCGAGGACGGCGAAGAAGACGTTGATCTTCCACCCCCGCCCGATACGCCGCTGACCCGTGTTTCGCTGAGCCAGTTGAAACTGACGGCAATCCTGCGGGTTCCCGGGGAAAACAAATCCATTGCCATGGTCGAGGACCCGGGCGGCAAGGGATATGTCATTAACAAGGGCACATTTGTCGGGGAAGACGGGGGGAAGGTGTCTGAAATTTTATCCGATCGAATTCTTATACATGAAGAATACAAGGATGTTTACGGTAAAATCGCGGTGCGCGAAATAGAAAAAAAACTTCAGAAATAACCCGGAGAAAAAAACATGTACAAACATGACGCAAAGGCAGGAAGCATCCGGCTGATTTCGTTATTAATCGGGTTTATCCTGGTTTTTGCCGGCTGCAGCACGCTGTCTCCGCAGGAAGACGCGGAAAAAGCGGCCGTCAATACCATCAACCGGGTTGAAGCCGCAAGCACGTCTGAATCCGGACAAATAGAAATCCAGTCCTCCGAGGAGCTGCAATATACGGCTGTAAAGCAGCTCGAGCCCCTGGGGGTGATTTTTTACTTCCCCCAGGCCAGGCTCGGCGAAATAGATAAAAGCTATACCCCCGAGGGCGGGGTTATCAAGTCCGTGGACCTTTCGAGCTCAGCGGACCAGCAGAATGTGCGCATGGAAGTCGAACTGGCAGAAGATCTGTCCTACGAGGTCGACAAGGACGGCCCGGCTTTCACTGTGGCGTTTCAAGGCAAACCCGACTCCTCCCCGCCCCGGGCCGGATCCGAATCCCCTGCTGCCGGGTCTTCAAAAGCGCCTGAAAGCGAAAGTATTGTCAAGCAGGAAGCTGAATCGAACAACCCGGAACAGGATTCCGGGCAGGACGAGCAGGACGGGCAGGACGAGCAGGACGAGCAGGACGAGCAATACCGGGGCCTGGCCATAGTCGAGGATCTCGGCTTTGAGACCACAGACAGCGGAAAATCCGTGCTTTCCATCAGTACTTCCCGGCAGGCCCGGTACAATATCGACAAGATCGAAGACAAGCAGCTGAAGCTGACCCTTTCGGATGCCGCCATGCCTGAGCACATCGACCGGCGGCCCCTGATTACCACCCGGTTTGACACCGCCGTGGACCGCGTGATCCCCTACGAAGGCAGGACCCGGGAGGACACGGTCGAGGTTGTCGTGGAACTCAGAGAGTCGGTTCCCTATTGGGTGGAGCGATCAGACGGACAGATCAAGATTCATTTTGACGCCTCCACCGTCGGTCCGCGGCCGTATTCCGCCGCGGATCTGCCGGATTGGCAGCGGGTACTTGAGGAAGCCGCATCCAAGCCTACGGCCGAAGAAGCTGAAAAGGCGGAAGGAACCGAGGAAAGATCGGCCCGGGAGGCGGCCGAGGCCGAGGAAGTGGACTGGCTGTTTGAAAAGGAGGAATATACCGGGGAAAAAATTGCCCTGGATTTTCATGAAACCGACATCAAGAACGTGTTCCGCATCCTGCAGCAGGTCAGCGGAAAAAACTACGCCATTGACTCGGATGTGGAGGGAAAGGTCTCCATTTCCATGGACAAGCCGATCCCGTGGGACCAGGTGCTGGACCTGATATTAAAGCAAAACCGGCTGGGCAAGGTTGAAGACGACGATATTATCCGGATTGCCACCCAGCAGAGCCTTCGCGAGGAGGAACAGGCCAGGCAGGAGCGGATCGAGGCATACCGCGACCGCAAAGAGCAGGAAAAGAGCCTGGATCCGCTGGTGACTCGTTATATTCCGATCAATTACGCCAATGCCCAGAATGAGGTGCTCTCCCATGTCGAGGATAGCCTTTCGGACCGGGGCAAGGTGAGCGTGGATCCGCGCAACAATCAGTTGATTGTCACAGACACCCGGGAGCGGATCGACCAGGCGCGCGAAGTGATTTCAGAGATCGACAAGGTTACCCCGCAGGTGGTGATTGAAGCGCGGATCGTGGAAATCAACGAAGACTTTGCAAAGGATCTCGGCACCGAGTTCAACGTGGAGCGAACCGATATTACAAGCAGCACGCTGAGCGGTACCGCCGGGTATAACGTGGCCATGAACTATCCGGCCGATACCCAGTCCAACATCGGGTTTTCGTTTGAAAATCTCGGCACGTCGCTGACACTGGATGCCAAGCTCTCTGCCCTGGAAGAGCAGAACAACGTGAAGATCGTCTCGGCCCCCAAGATTGTGACCCTGGACAACAAAAAGGCCTCGATCACCCAGGGGTTTGAATATCCATACCAGACTGTCGAGGATGATGACGTGCAGATCGAATTCAAGAACATCGACCTGACCCTGGAGGTGACCCCGCAAGTCACCCCGGATGACCGGATCTCACTGCAGATCTATGTCACCAAGAACGATATTTCCGAGCAGACCGAAGAAGCCCCGGCGCTTTCGACAAACGAGGCCGAGACCGAGCTGCTGGTCGATGACGGCAGCACCATCGCAATCGGTGGTATCAAAAAGAATACCACATCCGAACGGGTCAGCGGGTTTCCGGTGTTAAAAGACATCCCGGTGGTGGGATGGCTGTTTAAGCGGAATCGCAGGTCAAAGGAAAAAAGCGAGTTGCTGATCTTCATGACCCCGCGGATTGTCCAGCTCGAGCAGCGAGAGCTCACCGCGACGTCAGATGACAGCACGAGCCAATAGTTGCAAAGAAAGGCAGGCAGTTAAAATGAAAACATTGATTTTGTTGTTAATTATCGTGGGCGTATGGGCCGCCCTCCAGATCTGGATTCTGCCCAAGATGGGCATATCCACCTGAGTTCGGGATGCCTGCCAGGTGGCGGGCCCGAGTTCGCAGAGCCAGCAACCCGAAGACCCATCGGTTCAAGACCACTCAGATAACAGCATCACGCGAGGTTAGCAAATGGCACGCGGCGTCAACAAGGTAATCCTGATCGGAAACCTGGGAAGAGATCCGGAGATCCGCTATACGCAGGACGGGCAGGCAGTGGCAAATTTCACCATGGCCACTTCAATGGAGTGGCGGGACAAGGCCAGCGGTGAGAAACGGGAAAAAACCGAATGGCACAGGATTGTTGCCTTTCGCAAGCTCGGGGAAATCTGCGGGGAGTATCTCTCCAAGGGAAAGCAGGTCTATATTGAAGGCCGCCTCCAGACCCGCTCCTGGGAGCAGGACGGGGTGACCCGGTACATGACCGAGGTGGTGGCCAGTGACATGCAGATGCTTGGCAGCAAGGGCGCCGCGGGCGGCGGCGGCGGATACAATGCGGGCGGCGGCTTTTCAGATGAGCCCCAGGCCCAGCCGGCCCCCGGCGGCAGCGGCGGCGGGGATGCAGACGATGACATTCCCTTTTAATCTCAATTGGGTCATCTGCAGAACAAAGAACAACATTCAGGGGACAAAGCCGGGCATCGGCCCGGCTTTTATTTTTCTTTTTCCTTTTTTTGATCCTCGATCTGATCGGGATCAGATTCGGAATCCTCGCTGGAAACCGCCTTTTTAAAGTTGCGGATTCCCTTGCCGATGCCTGATCCGATTTCGGGCATCTTGCCCGCCCCGAAAATAATCATGATAATCACCAGAATGACAATCAATTCCGGCATGCCGATGCCAAACATGTAGGCGCTCCTCTTCTTGGCGGTTGGCCGCACCCTGCTTTCGGCGCGGCAATTTTATTTAACTTTAGGCAAATCTGTATGTTCTGTCAATTGCTTAATAAAGGCCGTGGCCCGGAGATTGAAAAATTTCATGGGATAGCTCTTGTCAATTTTTCGAAAATGGATTAAAATGATTATTTTTCAGTGATATAAGAAAGTGCGAAAAATCCGGATAAAAAGGATCGACCGACCATGAGTACCGATTTTCGCCCCCGGGGCCTTGCCGCCTGGATCGGGAGCCTTCCCATGGACAATCATGACGAAGCGGTAAAAGTCATGCTTGAATATACGCCCGATATTCCGATCTGGGTGCAGTTGCCGAAATTTGCAGCAGAGGGAATGGTCGCCCAGTTTGCAAGGGGCATGCCCGGACTGGCCCGCAAAGAGGGCCGCATGTTCGTCGATGCCGGGGATGAAAGCTTTGACGAGGCCATGGTGGATTTTTTTGAAGCATACATGGCTGTTGCCGAAGGGGGCGAAGATATTGCCGACTCCCGCTTTGCACTGCAGCCCGACGATGCCCCGGGTTTTTTTACTTTTATGCGGGAACTCGATCAGCGCGCGGACAAACCCGCTGCAGTCAAGGGCCAGGTAACCGGACCGTTTACCTTTGGCACGGGCCTTGTCGACGATTCGGGCCGGGCCGTTTTCTACAACGAACATGTCCGGGACGTGGCTGTAAAGCTGATTGCCATGAAAGCCCGCTGGCAGGTAAACCAGTTGAAAAAATACGGCGTGCCCGTGATCGTCTTCCTCGACGAACCCGCGCTGGCCGGATTCGGGTCTTCGGCTTTTATCAGCGTATCCCGGGAGGAAATCGATGCGTGTTTTGCAGAGGTGATTGCAGCGATCCACGAGGAAGGGGGACTTGCAGGCGTCCATGTCTGCGCCAACGCCGAGTGGTCCGTGATCCTGGATTCAGAAGCCGATATTGTCAGCTTTGACGCGTTTTCCTATTTTGACAAGTTCGTCCTGTATGCCGATTCGCTCCGCCGGTTTTTGGAAAGCGGCCGAATCCTGGCCTGGGGAATTGTCCCCACCAGCGATACCGCGGCCATCGAATCCCAGAGCGCGGAGTCCCTGTATGAGCTGTGGCAGGAGGAAGCCAAGCAGGTGGAGGCCCTTGGATTTGACCGGCAGCAGGTTGTCTCCCAATCGCTGGTCACCCCGAGCTGCGGCACCGGCTCGCTTTCCATGGACCACGCCATGCAGGTCATTGACATGAACTATGGCCTCTCAAAACGGATCCGCGGCGAACAAAGCTGATACCTGGAAAAACTTTGATCTTATATAAACCATAAACATTAAAAACTTGACAGAATCGTAAAAAGTCATTTTTGAGCGATAAAGGAAATCCTTTTTCGCGCCGCCGGTCAGCGCCAGGGTGCTTACGGATTTGCTTTCTTCAAAAATACCGCCCAGGCGGGATAAACAGCTTTTTACGAAACCGCCAAAACTTTAAAT
>JBKHJS010000060.1:0-11712 GCA_046537995.1 Desulfobacterales bacterium | reverse complement strand
TTCGGATTTCGATATTCGTGCTTTGATTTCTAGAGTGCCAGTTTTTCCTCCCGGTAGGCCATCAGGTAGTTGCTGCAGTATTCATCCCGGCCCGCCAGGGTTTCCGCGGCATGAATATTGGCAACCATCCGGCGGTCCAGGGGATTGATAATGGCGCTGTCCAGGCCCTTGCAGATGGCCATGACCACAAAGGTCTGGTTGAGCAGCTTTCGCTCGGGCAGGCCGTAGGAGATATTGGACAGGCCGCAAATGGTATGCACCCCGGGAAATTCGGCCATGATGGCCTCCACGGCGTTCATGAATTCCATGCCGTAGCTGTCGTTTGTGGAAATGGGCTGGACCAGCGGGTCCACGTAAATGTTTTCCACCGGCACATTCTTCTTGGCCAGGCCGTTTATCAGGTCGCTGGCAATTGAAAGCCGGTCATCTTTGGACTCGGGCATGCCGTCATCGCTCATGCACAGGGCGATCACCTTGAGATCCGATCCGGCCACCACCGGCAGCAGGGCCTCCCAACGCTCCTTTTCCAGGGAAATGGAGTTGATCATGGGGATCCCCTTATGCAGCTCCAGGGCGGCCTCCACCACCTTTGGATCCGGGCTGTCAATGCAGCACGGCGTATCCACGGCTTGCTGCACGGTGGAAATCAGCCATTTCATGTACTTGTCTTCCTTGCCAACATAGGTGCCTGCGTTGACATCAATATAATCGGCACCATTTTCATATTGATCTTTGGCAATCTTCTGAATTTCCGCAACATTTTCTTCATCAATTGCCGCCTTGATCGGCTTGCGGCTGGAATTGATCAATTCACCCACGATTTGCATGATTACCCTCCTTGTTATTCAAAGTTATTTTATAATAAAGAAATCCGTAACCATCTTGGCTGATCGGCGGTGCGAAAAATGCTCAAATGTCGTTCATAAATGACTTTCTCCGAGCCTGTCATTTTTCCGACTGCTTCATAAAGGGTTTCTGCGCGGCCTTTTGTCCCGGCTCCAGGCATACGAAATCCGCTGTATCATAAGGACCAAACAGCAACTGCCGGAAATATTCCGGGCTGCCCGCGACTTCTTCATATTCCTTGCCCAGAAATTCCGCATTCGCACGGGCTCTTTTGCGCAGCTTCTCAATATCGCCGGCTCCGGTATTAATGAGCACGATATGCGTATAGTGCCGGAGCTCCTCGCGAATGCCCCATTCCGCCGTTTCCCGGCCCATCCGGGGCACGTATTCGTTTTCCATCATACCCAGTGGGTCCTTTTCTTCGGCCACCCACCCCGGGTTGAGATAATAGGTGCCGGCACGCTCATGAAAAGCCTTGAAATATGCCCGCCGGGATCCAAGCAAAAGAGCGATGCAATCATGAACCCGCGGAATATAGACTCTCTGCTTCCGGGCGGTCACGCCCACAATCCCGTTTGAACAAAGCCCGTAACCAAGCACGATCCGCCCGGCATAATCGGCGACCGCATCGATTTCAGCCTGGAGCAGCGCCGGCATTTTTTCCGGGCTCCGGTGCAGATTCTGGTCCATGTAACGGATTTCAACATTATCAGCACCTTCCCCGCATCTATCCTTAAGTGAGTCGAGTTCATACTGCATGACCCGGCACGCAATGATCACGTTGGGCCCTGATATCTTTTTCTCCGTGTTTTCCAAATCTTGCCCGGACATATTATTGCGTTTCCTCAGGCGCGGCAAACTCCATGCTGGCCACGTACTGCTCCATGAAATCCGGCCGGGTTTCAATTGAAATATGTTGCACGCTGCTCATTTTTTCCTCCAGAAACCGCCGATAACTGACATTGCGCAACATCCGCACGCACCCGATCCGGCTGGTATTTCCCGCAAAATACACCTTGTCCGCAGTGCCCGGGGGGAGCAGGCCGATGACCTCCAGGTTGCCGGCGCGCAGGGAATAGCCGAAACCGCCGGCCAGTACGATACGGTCCAGGTGGCGGTAGTCCAGTCCGGCCTCCTGTAGCAGGATATCGATTGCCGCCCGGAGCGCACTCTTGGCCAACTGAACCTGGCGCACATCCTCCTGGGTGAAATAGACGTTTTTGCCCAGGTGGAACGCCGGAATCCCATTGATTTCCGAAAGCCGGGCCGATACTTCTTCCGGCAGGCCCTCGGTCTGGTCCGGCTTGCGCATTCGGCCGGTCATATCAATAACACCCATGCGGAACAGGGCCGCTGTGAGATCAACAATACCGCTTCCGCAAATACCCTGAGGCGGTGCATCGCCAATTGTATGAATCTGAAACTGCGATTTTCCGTCCGTGGTCACCGCTTCCACGGCCCCGATACGCGCGCGCATGCCGGCGGATATGCCCATACCTTCAAATGCCGGGCCCGCGGCAGTCGATGTCATCAAATAGCGGCCGCCCGCGCTCAATCCCATCTCTCCGTTGGTGCCGATATCAACGAACAGCGTGGTCGTTGCCCCGGCGGCAAAAAATTCCCGGGAAACCAGCAGTCCGGCACTGATATCCGCACCGATGTATGCATGCAGTATCGGCGGCACATACACCCTGGCTGCGGGGTGTATGTTAAAGCCGAACTGCGAAGCCGGATAGGTGCGGCCGCTGGCAAGGCCCACGGTAAACGGCACCTGACCCAGAGGCTCCGGATCCACCGAGGCCGCCAGCTGAAGCATGGTGGTATTGCCGCCGACAACCACGTCGAGAACTTCCTGCGGGTCCGCCCCGGAATCCTCGCAAGCCTGATCGATTAAATGGTTTAACCCGTTGCGCACGCATTCGGACAACTCGGCCAGCCCTTCCGGGGTTGAGCCCTTCTGAATGCGCCGGACCACGTCGTGGCCAAAGCGGATCTGCGGATTTAAGCTCGAAGTGGTGGCCATTTCCCGGCCGCTTGAAAGATCAAGCAGGGTCACCACCAAGCTGGTAGTTCCCAGGTCAATGGCCAGTCCCTTGGCAATGGTTTGCCTTTGCCAAGGGTGCAGCGGCTCGGAAGCGCCGCCGTCATAGCTAAACAGGCATTGCTCACCCGAGCAATCAACGGCCACAGCGGGCTGATTTTTTGTGCGCGAATCGGAATCCGGCAAATGCCGCTTGGCCTCATCCGCCGCAACCGTGGACTGCGCCCATTCTGAAAAGGCCGGATCCCGGTCGCCTTCCAGAATCCGGTGTTCATCCCGGGAATATTCCGAAAGCAGCCGGATGGTCATATCGGTTTTGGGCACAAGCTGGCAGGCCAGGCGAATGCCTTGCCGGGCCTGCTCTTCGGAGATTTCCTTGTGCGGCGTTTCCGGCACGTTTTCCGGGGATTCCACGCGAATCAGGCACTTGCCGCAAAGCCCCTGCCCGTTGCAGGGTGTTTCCAGCTCCACGCCGGCCCGGTACAGGGCATCTTTGACGGTCTCGCCCTTACGTGTATGTACGGAAATGTTTAACGGCAGTATTCTGAGTTCAGCCATGATCCCTTAAATCCGGGTCAGCGAAATGGTTTCCTGGAGGTCTTCTGCCAGAAACTTCAGATCCTTGCGCAAGGACTCCCCGTCGACTTCCCGGGGCACCACCACGCTGGTGCGCATGGCGAACAAGGATTTGCCGTCTTTGCCTGTTTCCAGCCGGGTTTCGAGTTCCACGATGTTGATGTTCTTGGCAGCCAGCAGCTGCGTGGTCCGGTACACAATACCCATTCGGTCCACGCCCTTGACCCGGATCTCGTAATTGGGCTCGGTGCCCAGGCCGCTTTTGCCGGCATCTTCCACCGGAAACAGGGTGACGTTTAAATCCTTTTCCCGCTGCAGGCGCTGGCATGCGGCCTCCAGGCCCTGGTGAACTTTTTCGTCCCTTGCAGTGACAAGAATCATCAGGGCGAAATGATTGCCCAGCAGGGTCATGCGCGAATCCTCGAAATTACATCCGCATTCATACACGGCCTCGGAGACCCTGGCCACGATCCCTGTGACATTTTTGCCCACCGCAGAGATAATAAATTCCTGTTTCATAACCCGTCCTCTATTGATTAGACAAATGTGGGATGACAGATGGCTTCCAGATCACTGCCGCTGATTTTCAGCGACTTGTGATGCACGCCGGGATTGAAATACACCCGGGCCTTGTCCGCAAGCTCGATTTCCATGTATACGGCAAGTCCGTGCCCGAACGGCGGCACACATCCGACTTCACACCCTACGGCCTCAAGGACGGCGTCGGGTCTGGCAAAGGAAACCTTTTTCGTGCCTGCCGCAGCCGCGGCGCGCTTCCAGTCCACTTTCCGGTCTCCCGGCAGAACCATGACGATCATGTCGCCCTCCTTTGTGGCAAGCACCAGGGATTTGACGGTTTCCCCCTCGGCAACATCCAGGGCTTCTGCCATGGTCGGGTTGGTATATACGGGCTCATGTTCGAACCGCTGGTATGCCATCCCTTTTTCTTCCAGCATATTGACGATGCGTTCTTCAAGCGTCATGTCTTTCTCCATATATCCAGATGCCGAAACAAACACGAAGATCCGTAGGGGCGAACCTGTGTGTTTGCCCGAATAATCGGTATCGGGTTCGGGTTCGGGTCTCGATTTCGAACCCTATACCGATCCGGCAAAGGGGCAATATCGATTCGGTTTTCAATTTTGCAAATCCCATGCGATTCATGGTTGATTCCTCATTCCCCGAACTGCTCCGAGAGCCGCGGATTGCCAACGGCCCGGGCGCGGATGCGCTCCAGGTCGCCCTCGGTGTTCACGCGGATCTTGAGCTGGGGGGCATTTGCACCTGCGCTTTCCGCGCTCCGGGTGGCCATTTTCCCCACTTGCTTGCGCGCATGGGCCACGGCCTCCTCGTATTCCTTAAAACTGGTGCGCTCCTCGCCGATCTGCACCACATATGCGTGGCTGTCGCCGGTTTCCTGGGTGTATAAAATAGCCTCCTTTTCCGCCACCACCGATCCGGCAACAGCGCCGGCGGCATTGGCCACGTGCGCATGCTCGGGCAGGACAAACGGGGCTTTTAAGGTTTCAGCCACCCGCTTGACAAAGATGCCGGCCGGAGCACCGATGCCGATCACCGGAAACCGGCTGGAAATATTGACCGCAAGATGCCCGTGACTGCCCCTGATGGACTCATCGAGCAGCCACCGACCCCATTGCCCGTCCACCGCATCGGGCAGGCGGGTGCCTTCCTGCTGGCCTGCCAGAAACACCACGGCTTCCTCGACCATCATGGCAACGATCTGGTCCAGGGTCTGTTCCACAAAGGTTTTCGGATCCCGCTCGTTGATGCCGCAGGCGCATGTCACGGCCTGACGTGCGACCTCGGCATCCCAGGCATCCATCTGGCCGCCGATATGCAGCAGATCGGTGGGCGTCAGGGTTGCCGGTTCAATGAGCCCCTGCCGGAACAGGTCCGCTGCTTTAAGCTGAACACTGTGGTGCAGGCCGAGTTGATTTAAAATCTCTGTCAGGCTGGCCGGCCCCTTGTTTAAAAGGTTGAGCAGCTGAATGTGCTTGGCATCGGTAATGCCCAGTTCCTGCGGATCCACCTGTTTATGAATCATCCAGAATTCAATGTCGGATGGCTTCCAGAAATTCTTTTCCCGCAGGTTCAGGGATAATACGGATTCCCGGACATGCGGGTATTTTGCGGCAAGCCGCGACAGCGGGACCACCCGGTCCGGCCCCACCTGTACCCGGCCGCCCTGGCCAAAGGAAATCCGGCTGTCGCATCCCACGCAGGCAGTGCGTATCCGGGCCGCCTTGACCGCGGTTTCGATTTCCCCCACCCGAGCGCCGGCATCGGATACCGTGACCTGGCCTTCCTGGATAAATGCCATGTCCGTGGTAGTTCCGCCCACATCCACCATCAGGGCGTTGCTGTAACCCGAGAAAAACAGCCCCCCGATGGCACTGGCTGCCGGCCCGGACAGGATGGTTTCCACGGGTTTTTCCACCGCCTCGGTATAAGGCATCAGAGATCCATCGCCCTTGACAATCATCAGGGGCGCATGGATCTGCCGGATTTTCAAAGAGCTTTTGACCGCTTCGATAAATTCGTGCATCACCGCCACCAGAGAGGCGTTTAAGCTCGCCGTGGCCGCCCGTTTGACCGAATCAAGCTGGGTGGAAAGCTGATGGCCCAGCACCACCGGATGTTCACAGATGTCCTGGAGCGCCCTGAACGCGGCCTCCTCGTGGGAGGGATTCAACGGGCTGAAATAACTGGATATGGCAAATGCATCCACCTTGTCCCGGTTTTCCGCCACCCACGCCTTGATCGCCTCGATATCCAGGGGCCCCTGCTCTTGGCCCTGGGAAGTATGCCCGCCGGCAAAAAACTCAAAATGCGGCGTGGACAGCTTTTCTTCCAGCCCAAACGACATGACCAGCTCCCGGTCATAGCCGATGAGTATCAATCCCACGTCCCGGGCCTTTCCCTCTGCAACCGAATTGGTGGCCAGGGTGCTTGATATCCCGACCAGCTTGACCCGGGCCGGATCCTTGATGTTTAGTGACTTGAGAACCGATACCACCCCCTGGGCCAGATCCTCCCGGGTGGTCAGGGTCTTGCCCGAGGCCAGCACCTCCCGGGTGTGATAATCCATGAGCACCCCGTCGGTGTAAGTGCCGCCGGTATCAATGCCCACCACGTAGTTGGTTTCCTTTTTTTCTTTTGCCGCGCGCAGACCCCTGCGCCCGGCCCCCGGATCAAATGTTTGGTATGCCTTCATTTTTCCTTTATGAGAAAATGCTCAAAACCTGTGTAATTATTCCAAAAATGCCAAGGGTAATATAATTTTCAATAAAATCAAAATATTATAACTAAGCTGCACGGGCTTTGACGTTCGAAAAGCCTGCAAGCAGCCGGGCGGGCGCTCACAGGCTTTTCCGATCCATTGCAGCCGCCTTTTTCAGGCTATTTTGAACGAACCCGTTCCTCTGCCTCGTCGAGAATCTTCTGGATGTCCTTTTGGGCTTCTGCGGGCACCCTGGATATGGGCCCTTCGTGATTATCAATGATGTCCCGTGTCTTCTTGATGACCCGGTCCTTCATGGTCAGCCGGCCCTGGGCGTCCCAGTCCTCATAGCTGTTTCTGTCCATGAGGGTGGGCTGCCAGTGCTTGCGGAACCATTTCATGGTGTGGTCCTCATAGAGGTAATGACCACCCGGGCCCACGTTGCAGATCTCGTCCACGGCCAGGGTCTCTTCGTTGACCTCCACGCCGCCGCAGATCAGCCGGCTCATGCCGATGATCTCGTCGTCCATGACCGTCTGGAAAACATCCCCGGTAATGCCTGACTCGGTATATCCGTTGTCATGCACGAAGTTGGCGCCAGAGAGCATGGCCATGTGAATGGAAAATGCAGCTTCAATGGCGGACTGCATTTCCATCTTCTTGGTGTCCGTGCACCCGGAGGTGGAGTACATGGGCAGGCCCACGTAATTGAGCATTTCGGTAAATGCCGCACTCATGATGCCCAGTTCAGGTGCACCGTAGGAATAAATGGTACGCCGCATATCAAGAATGGACTGTACGCCGCCGATCAGGATGCAGGTGCCCGGATTGAGCAGCTGGGACACCACCACGCCCACCATGGACTCTGCCATGGCCACAATGATCTGCCCGGCATGGGTTGCCGGAACGGTGGCCCCGCCGATGGCGCACGGGGTGTATACCTGCGGGATCCGGTGCTGGGCGCAGTAGTAGCACTTGCCGATGGCGTCAAAATCGCTGGTCAGCGGGCTGATGGGCTCGCTGTAGTGAATGAAGTTGGGATAGCGCTTAAAGGCCTCCTCGCCCCCGGCCATGACAATGCCGATGCGATGCTCGTCCTTGACGTTTTCCACGTTAAATGCCCAGTTCATGATCACCTTTCGCGTATTCTGGATCATGTCGGCAAATTCATAAACATCGGAAAGCGCGTGGGTCACATCATCAATGGAGCCCAGCGACTGCACGTATCCGATGTTGGGCAGTGCATCGCATACCCGCGCCACGATGGTGGCGTCCTTGCGCTGATAGGGCCGCCGCTCCATGGTCTCGGTGTCGATAAAATTCGGCGGCGTGGGCCCGGGGCCGAAATAGCTGCGGCCCGGCTCCACGTAGCACATTTCCTCCTGGCCGTCCCAGCTGTATATCGTGGTCGTGGGCGGCAGCGAGGCCAGGGCGTCGCGCACGACCTCCGGCGGGATGCGCACGCGGTTGCCGTCGACCTTGCAGCGGTTTTTGGCCAGAAGCTCGCGCACCTCTTCGTGAACCACTTTTGCGCCCGTATCGTTTAACGTCTTGATCACCCCGCGGAATATGCGCGCTTTCTGGTCTTCGGAGAGCAACGAAAACCGGGGGGTTTTATTTACCGTGTAATTTGTCCTGAAGGTCATATGCTTTCTCCTTATCTGGCCTTACCAAAACCCCTGTGACGTAAACAGTTGTCCGGGGCCGGATATTGTCGGTTATTTGGAATGGCGCTTCTCAGCCGCGTCAATGATTTCCTTGAGTCCCTTGCGGGTGGCATCATCAATCGGCTGGGGCTCATAAGTATCCAGCAGCCGCTGGGTCTCCTCGTTGACCCGGTCAGACATGGTTTTGCAACCCTCGCTGTTCCAGGTTTCCCAGTCGGAACGGTCCATGAGCTTGGGGAAAAACCAGTCGCGCCAGTTTGCATAGGTGTGGTCGTGGGTGACAAATTCGCCGCCCGGACCCACTTCATTGATAACCTTCAAGGCAAGCCCTTCGTCATCGGTGCGGATCCCCTTGCCGACCTGGCGGACCATGCCGATAATCTCGTCATTCATCACCAGGCTTTCCAGCGAGGCATTGACCCCGGAGTCAATATAGCCCACGTCATGGACCAGGTTGGCGCCCGAGAGATATGCGGTCAGGAGGCTGAGGGTCGATTCAACGGCCGCCTGTTCATCGAGCCATTTTGAATCCGAGCACCCGCCGGTGGAAAACATGATCAGGTTCAGCCACTTGGAGATGTCGGTATTTGCCGCCGAGGCCAAAGACAGCTCCGGTGCACCGTAGGAATAGGTGGTGGTGCGCATGTCCATCACCGTGGTCACGCCGCCCATGATCAGCGGCATCCCCGGATTTTTCAAATAACACATAACCGAAGCCAGAAGGGTTTCAGCCAGGGACTGCACCAGCATGCCGGCAACCGTGGCCGGGGCCGTGGCACCAGAACTCGGGCACGGGGTGTACATGGCCGGAATGCCCTTTTCAGCGGCAAAAAGCAGTTTTTCCACCGCTGTCCGGTCGTTTGTCAGCGGGGAGATGGGCTCGATATAGGCCACGAACATGGGGCTTAAGCGAAATTCCTCTTCTCCGCCCTGGAACAGGCAGGCCATTTTCCAAAGGTCTTCCAGGCCCTCGCCGTCCACGCTGGTGACCACCATGGGCTTGGTGCATCCCTCGAGCATGGCCATGAACTGGTGGCGGTCATAGGTCTGGGGGTTCGGCGCATCGCCGACAATACCGTGAGACATGAAAAAGTCGAAATTCGGAAGGGCATCGACGATCCGCCCCGCATCCATTACATCCTTATACGTGGTGCGGCGCCGCTCCCCGGTTTTACGGTCATAGGTAAAGGGCAGGTCCGATCCGGTGCCGAAGTAAACGTGATCCTTTTGCAGCGCCACCGAACGCTTTCCGTTTCTGCCCTGCAGGGTGATTTTCCTCGGGTAGGTTTTCAAAGCCCGCTCCACCAGTGAAGCCGGCACGCGTACGCGCTTGTCATCACTGACAACGGCCTCGTTGCTGTTGCGAAACAGCTCCAGGGCCTCATCCTGGTGGACCCGGGAACCGATCCGCTCGAGCACGTCCAGGGCCGCAAAATAAATCTGCTCGATCTGGTCCTCCGTCAGGACCCGGAACTGCGGGGTTTCCTGTACGGTCTGGTTCATTGGTTGCATATCGGGCATTATAGATTCCATGGTCTATCTCTCCTATTCATTCCCCGTTTTTTTACCACAGGGGGGGTTGACATATCCGGGATTGCTCCTCTCCAAACGCGAAGCCGCGGTCAGAATTATAATATCCGGGCCGCGGCTGAAATCCGCCAAACTGCGAAAGGGCTATTTCCCTATCGCTTCTCTTCCCTTGTCAACGGAACTTGCCGCGTTTGCGCCGTAAATATCGGCCCCGATTTCCTCGGCAAACTCCCCTGTTACCGGGGCGCCGCCGACCATGATCTTGACCTGGTCCCGGATGCCGGCTTCCTTTAATGCATTGACGACCTCGCCCATTCTGGGCATGGTGGTGGTCAGCAGCGCGGACATGCCCAGCAGATCGGGCTTGTGCTCCTTGACCGCATCCACGAACACCTGGGTCTCCAGGTCAATTCCCAGGTTGACCACCTTGAACCCGGCACCTTCAAACATCATGGCCACCAGATTCTTTCCGATATCGTGAAGATCGCCCTTCACCGTGCCGATAACCATGGTGCCCGCCGCCTTGGCCTGGCTTTCGGACAGAAGCGGGCGCAGCTTGTCCATGCCCGCGCTCATGGCCTTGGCAGAGCGCAGCACCTCCGGAATGAACATTTCACAGGCCTTAAATCGCTGGCCGACCACGTCCATACCCGCGATCAGTCCGTTTTCCAGAACCTCCTGGGGATCCAGTCCCTCATCGATTGCTTCCTGGGTCATATTGCTAACGTCCTCGACCTTGCCCGCGATCAGCAGATCCGCCATTTTTCCCAAATCAACAGCCATGTTTTCTCCTCCTTGCACTTGCGTATTTAAAGTTTGCGTAAAAACTGAAACGCCAATTCTTCAATAATATAAGTTAGGCCTGTTTTTCTGCCTTTGCCAATTCCGACCGGTATTTCTCTAAAATTATTTTATTTTTTGCGGAAATGAAAAATCCCCCAGGCCAGATACCCTTTCTGTCCGCCATCGACCCAGTTGCGAAGCCCTTTTTTCATATTTTCGATATATTCGCGGCTGACCACTCCTTCCAGTTCGCTTTCCCGGCTTTCCAGTTCCTGCAAAACGCGTGCGTAATGCATGGTCAGGTGCGGATCCAGCGGCTCGTAGCTGACTTCTTCAAACCCGAGTTTCTTGGCATAATCCCGGTAAAATCCGGGCGACCCCAGGGACTGGAGATGAATGCGCTCGTAAATGGGCTGCAGCACGCCTTCGGGACAGTCATCTGCCTGCATGGGGTCGGTGAAAATCATTTCCCCGTCGGGCTTCAATACCCGGTGGGCCTCCTTGAGCACCTTCTGCCTGTTGTCACTGTGCAAAATGGCATCCTGGGACCATACCAGGTCAAAGGATTCGTCCGGATAGGGGATATGGGCGAAATTGCCGCCCACCACTTCGATCAAGTGATCCAGCCCCTGTTCCTTGTTCATTTTCCGACCGCGCTGGTTTTCGGTTTCGCTCAGATTCAGCACTACCACTTCCCAACCGTAGTTTTTGGCCAGAAAGCGGGCCGAGCCCGAAAACCCCCCGCCCAGATCAATGACCCGGGCCTCCTTGCCGGCCATCCTGGACCGGTCGGCCATGTGCCGGATGGTTCGTCGGCTGGCTTCGAATATAGTATCGTTTTCCGACTCATAAATTCCAAGATGCAGGTCTTCCCCGCCCCATATGGTGTAGTAAAAATTGTGGGCATCCTCACTGTCATAATAGGATTTTGTAACCTGTACGGGTTCCGGCATTTCGTCATTCATGGCTTTTCCTCCTATATATATAAAGATTAATAAAATCAAAATGTTAAATCTTTTCGAAGTCTA
>JBKHJS010000251.1:0-2637 GCA_046537995.1 Desulfobacterales bacterium | reverse complement strand
AAGACAGCCCCCTGTGGGACCTTGAAAACATGGTCATCACCCCGCACGTCTGCGGAAGGTCGCCAAACTACATGAACCGGGCGCTGGAGATCATCGATCACAACCTGGGTGTGTACACCACGGGACAGGGGGAGATGATCAACGTGGTTTCCCCGGATACCCGTTATTGATGATATGCCCGACCGGACTTGCGGCCGGGTTTTTTGGCAGGGCCGGGCTTTTCATCCCGGCCCTTTTTCGGCTTGCCCGGCCTGGCCGCGTGCTTGCCGGCGCCCTTTTTACCGGCAGAAGAAAACCCGCCCTTTTTGTACTGCACAAAAGGCTTTTTCCCGGTTTTGCCGCCGCCGGGCTTTTCAAAGCTAAGCACCTTGTGCCCCGCCTTTTCCGGAATCAGCATCGGGCTCTGGCCCTGGAACATCCTGGCCAGGGCCGCGGCAATATCCAGGGCCGGCACGTCGTGTTCCTGGCGGTACTGGTCCATGAGGTCCCGGAAAAACGAAAGATCGTTTTGCGCCAGGGTGTCTGTGACAGACTGCTTGAACCGGGCGATGCGCTTGTCGTTGATCATCTCGGTGGTGGGCAGTTCCAGCATTTCGATCTGCTGGCGGGTGGTGCTTTCAATTGCCTGCAAAAGACGCTTTTCGCGCGGGGTGACAAACAGGATGGCCTCTCCGCTGCGGCCCGCACGACCCGTGCGGCCGATGCGGTGGACATAGGCCTCCGGATCGTTGGGGGCGTCATAGTTGATCACGTGGCTGATGCGCTCCACGTCCAGGCCCCGGGCGGCCACGTCGGTTGCCACCAGGATGTCGATGTGCCCGGACTTGAGCCGGGAAAGGGTCTCCTCCCGCAGGTTCTGGGAGATATCCCCGTTTAATGCCGTGCACAGATACCCCCGGGCCTGGAGCTTTCTGGCCAGATCCAGGGTGGCGGTCTTGGTGCGGACAAACACGATCACCCCGTCAAATGGCTCTGCCTCCAGGATCCGGGTCAGGGCGTCGGTCTTGTGGTTTTCACCCACGATCCAGTAGCGCTGCCGGGTGGCGGAAACCGTCATGGTTTTGGATTTGACCGAGATGTGCGCGGGCCGGTTCATGTGCTTTTGCGCGATATTTAATATCGCCTTGGGCATGGTGGCCGAAAACAGGGCGACCTGGCGGTCGGCCGGGGTTTTGTCCAGGATCCATTCCACGTCGTCGATAAATCCCATGCGCAGCATTTCGTCCGCCTCGTCGAGCACCAGTGTGGACACCGCGTCGAGCTTCAGGGACCTGCGCCGCATGTGGTCCATGACCCGGCCCGGGGTGCCCACCACCACATGGACGCCATGCTTGAGGCGCCGGAGCTGGCTGCTGTAATCCTGGCCCCCGTAAATGGGCAGCACCCGGAAATTTTCCATGTGCCCGGCATAGCGGTGAAAGGACTCGGAAACCTGGATGGCCAGCTCCCGGGTGGGGGTCAGGACCAGCACCTGGGGCACGGGGTTTTTCAGGTCGATGCGCGAGAGAATCGGCAGGGCAAAGGCCGCGGTCTTGCCGGTGCCTGTCTGGGCATGGCCGATAAGGTCTTTTCCGGTCATCAGGTGCGGGATGGTCTGTGCCTGGATCGGCGTGGGGGTTTCATACCCGGATGCTTCCACGGCCCGCAGCAGCGGGGCGGAGATGTTCAGTCCGCGGAAATCCGCGGGCGCATTTTCCTGTTGCGTCAATGACATGGGGAGTCTTCTTTCTTTTGTTATGCAAGATTGTTTCCGACGGTCTGAGCGGCGGGGTTTTAAATGCCCTCTTTGTCCGGCAGCAGGGCAGCAAGAATCTATATTTCATTTGCTTGCGTTTTGCAATGTTTTTTTATTGTCCCGGCAATTTTCGCGCACTGGGCAAAAGGGCAGGGGGCGTTTTCGGAACCACGAAGCACACGAAGTCCGCGAAGAAAAAATTCAAAAGAAACCGGACACGGGTTGACAGGCCGGTATTGTGAGATGGCTTGTCATGATCCGCCTGCCGTAGAGTCGAAGCCGCCCGGTATTCGTGAAAAAAGTTAAAGAATATACGGAATTTCGGCGAAATCGTGTCTTTCAGGCGGGAAGTCCTTGGTGTTCCGGGTGGCAAAGCGGATATGGTGGTATACGGCAATGGCCGCCTGGAACGCATCCGGCAGCTTCCACCGGTTTTTGCGCCGCAGTTCGGCGGCCATATCCGCGATTTCCGGGTCAATGGAAAAAATTGTGAACTGGTAAAGGAAGTTTCTCACCGTTTCCTGATCGGTTTCGGAAATGCCGACCATGATTTCCGCATATGTAATAACGGAAATTGCTGTTCTGTCCGGATCCAGGGATTTGAGATACGCAGATGCCGGCGGCAGGTCGTTTAAGTGGTCAATTAAGATCACGGAATCCAGCAGGCGCTCAATCACGATCCCGGTCCCATTCGTCCCTGAGTTGATTCTGCCATGCCAGGCCGTCGCCCTTTGCCCATTTCCCCCGGGTTTTTTCGGCCAGTTCCTGGTACAGCGTCGCGGACTCGTCTTTTTTGAGCCGCATGATCCCTCTTCTGATGGCTTCGGCCATGGAAATGCCGTGGGCCTTGCTGTATGCCTCCAGCCAGTGCTTGTTTGATTCGGAAAGGGTAATGATGGTTC
>JBKHJS010000006.1:0-39594 GCA_046537995.1 Desulfobacterales bacterium | reverse complement strand
TACGGCAACCGAAAAATCCGAAATCCGAATAACGAAATTCGAAACAAATTCGAATCCCATTCGAATTTATTTTAATTATGAGCGAATACATTACCCATGACCAGTCCGGGAAGTCGGTGGGAAAGGTGGAGAAGAAATTTTTCACCTTTGCCCAGCCGCCCGACGAAATGGCGCTTGACAGCGGGGCCAGGCTCGGGCCAATCACCCTGGCCTATGAGACCTACGGCACCTTAAACCGCGACAAGAGCAACGTGGTGCTGGTATGCCATGCCCTGACCGGCGACAGCCACGCGGCCGGCTATTATTCGGACGCAGGTGACAAGCCCGGGTGGTGGGACAACATGATCGGCCCGGGCAAGGCAATTGATACGGACAAGTATTTTGTGATCTGCTCCAACGTTCTGGGCGGCTGCATGGGATCGACCGGGCCCTCCTCGGTGAATCCGGAGACCGGCAGACCCTGGGGCATGGATTTTCCGTTTGTCACCATCGGCGACATGGTCCGGGCGCAAAAAGCCCTGATGGATCACCTGGGCATTAAAAAAATTCTTTCCATGACCGGCGGCTCCATGGGCGGCATGCAAGTGCTGCAGTGGTGCGTCCAGTATCCGGAAATGGTACAATCGGCCATACCCATGGCCACGACCATGCGGCATTCCGCACTGGCCATTGCCTTTAACGAGGTGGCCCGGCAGGCCATCATCGCCGATCCGAACTGGCGCAACGGAAATTACTACGGCTGGAAAAAGCCGGATCTGGGCCTTTCGGTGGCGCGCATGATCGGTCATATCACCTATCTTTCAGACGAGGCCATGCGCCGGAAATTCGGGCGCCAGCTTCAGGACAGGGCTGATCTTTCCTACCAGTTTGACGTGGATTTCCAGGTGGAAAGCTACCTGCGCCACCAGGGCGCCAAGTTCGTGGAGCGCTTTGACGCCAACTCGTTTCTCTATATCACCAAGGCTGCGGACTATTTTGATCTGACCCGGTATGATAACGCCAATTCCGCGGTACTGGTCTTTTCCGTGGCCGCAGCCCGTTTTATGGTGATCTCCTTTACTTCCGACTGGCTCTATCCCACCTACCAGTCCCGGGAGATGGTCCAGGCCATGAAAAAAGGCGGGCTGGTGGATGTGAGTTTCTGCGAAGTTGAGGCGGAATGGGGGCATGACGCCTTCCTTCTGCCCAATCAACGCCTAACAAATGTTGTCAGGGGATTTATCGACAGTGTCTACCAGGATACAAAATAATACCCCCCTGCGTTTTGACCTGCAGGTGATTGCCTCCTGGATCCGGGCCGGATCCAGGGTGATCGGGCTGGGCTGCGGCGAAGGCGAGCTGCTAGCACACCTGAAAGCAAAAAAGCAGGTTCGCGAAACCGGGATCGAAATCGTCGAGCAGCGGGTTGTGCGCTGCATAGAAAAGGGGTTGTCGGTCATTCAGGGCGACATTAACGAGGAAGTCCACGACTACCCGGATGATACCTTTGACTACGTGATTTTAAGCCAGACACTCCAGCAGGTCTATGATCCGCTGGCCCTGATTGAGTCCATGCTCCGCATTGGGAAAAAGGCCATTGTCAGTTTTCCCAATTTCGGACACTGGCACGTGCGCGCCCAGGTGCTGTTTACCGGGCATGCCCCGGTCACGCCCCAGCTCCCCTATACCTGGTACGGCACACCAAACATCCGGATACTATCCATAAAGGATTTCCGAGCGTTTGCCGAGCAGGTGGGCGTCTCGATTCTCAAGGAGGTGACCATCAACACGGACAAGCAGGATAAAAGCGGCCGCATCGTCCAGGTGCTGCCCAACCTGCGCGCCACCTACGGCATTTACCTGATCAGCAGGGAATAACAAAAAAATGGGCACACATCACCTGATCCTGGGCAAAACCACCGATTACCTCACAGGGCAAACCGTGACAGACACTCATGATGAGCGGGCGCGCCAGGAAATCGCAAAGTTCCTGGTCACGGAAAAAGCCTACGAAAAATCCGAGATTTATTCGCGCCTGCAGCTTTCCCTTGAGCTTGACGGCCGGAAAGGGACGGTGCCTGTTGATTTTCTTCTCAAGCCTGCAGGCAGACCATTAATGATCATCCTGTTTCGCCCGGGATCGCTGGTTTCACGACGGCGTATTGCCCTGGCCGCAGCCCGGTTGCTCGAGGATCGCATAATTCCGTATGCCGCGGTCACAAATGCCGAAGACGCAGAAATCCTGATGACATCCTCCGGAAAGCTCATCAGCAGCGGGCTGCAGGGCATATTTTCCAGATACGAGGCAATTGAAATGCTTGACGGCATGGATTTTCCCGCCCTGGCAGAGAACCGGCGGGAAAAGGAAAAACGCATCCTGTTTGCCATGGAAGTGCTTTCGCAAAAGGAATGCGACGATTACACCTGCGGACGATTTTAACCTCAATTCAGGTTTAAGAAACAGTTATGACAGATATCATTGACCGTCAGTTTATCGAATACTTCGCCGGCAGGCGCAGAATAAGAAACCAGGCCCTGATCGTGGAGGAACCCCTGTCCATCCGGGTGGCGGGCAATGCCTATTCCGTGGTCATGCGCACCCCGGGTGATGAAACTGCTCACGTGGCCGGCTTCTGCCTGTCCGAAGGAATCGTGGATCACCCCGAGGATATCGTGACGCTCGGATTCTGCGAGGAAAACGAAACCAACGTGGCCACCCTCACTCTGACGGACCATCGGCGGGGGCAGGTTGCCGAACTTCTGGAACGCAAGGGTTTTATCAGCCAAACAAGCTGCGGCATCTGCGGAAAAGAGGTCGTGCGCGATATGCAGCAGATGTTGCCATCAGTGCCCCGGGAAACCGCATTCCGGGTCGATCACGTCATGGCCTGCATTAACAGCCTGCCAACCCGTCAGCCCATATATGAAAAGACCCGAAGCGCGCATGCGGCGATGATTTTTGATCAAAACAGACAGCCCATGGCCTCGGCCGAAGACGTGGGCCGGCATAATGCCCTGGACAAGGCCATCGGCAAAGTATTCATGAACGGAGATATCCACGAGGCCTGCTTTGCGGTCATGTCCTCGAGGCTCAGCTATGAATTGGTCCAGAAAGCGGCCCGGGCCGGACTGGAAATGCTGGTGGGCATCTCCCGTCCCACCGCCCTGGCCGCGGACCTGGCACGCTCGGTCAATATCACCCTGGCCTGCGCAAAGGACGACCGGTTCATGGTCTTTTGCGGGGATGACAGAATTACCCAGGCCGATGATGGGATTTGACAATATGAAATGCCAGAGCGCCCTGAACATCTTTTTTCAGGTTCTGACGTTTGACGGTTTCGTAAAAAATCAATTTTGCCATCACGTTTTTGTCATTAAAACTTTTATAATTTTAGTCATTATTTCGTATTTCGGTATTCGTATTTCGAATTTATCATAAAGCATCGTGCTCAGCGGGATCATCCACGAGCGCTTTAAAAGCTTCAGGAGCCTTCAAACAAGGAATCACACTATGCCTTTTGTCAGGATGCCCGGTTTAAAGGGCAAGGTTTATGTCCCGGAAGAGCCCGAGGGGGCCCGGAAGAAACACCCGTGCCCGGACTGCTTTTCCTGCCAGATGTGTACAGACAGCAGATGCCGGGTTTGCCTGGAGGACGGGGAAGATAAAAACGCTTGCCTGTGCACGAAAAAAACGTCAGAATAGCCTGCATACAGTCCGGGACGGTTCTCGCTTTTGGCCTTGATCCCCCGGATTTTCTGATCCGCAATGATTCAATGAAATAATATTTCCAACTCAGGTGGGAAGCCCAGATGACATCTACACCCAAAACCATTTTCACCGTTTTTGCGCTCTTCTGCTGCATTGCCGGCTGCCAGGGCAAGGAGCAGAAACGCCAGGAAATGCATTTTAACAAGGCAAACCAGTGCTTTGAACAACAGGATTATGTCTGCGCCAGAGATGCCCTGCAAAAGGTAATCGAGATCAACCCGGAGTTTACCCCGGCACATGCCAGACTGGGAGAGACCTATCTCCGGCTCGGAAATGTCAGCGACGCGTTTTCCGCATTTCAAAAAGCCGCCGAGCTGAGCCCCGAGGACCATTCCATCCAGATCAAGCTGGCCACCCTGTATCTACTGCAGGGGGATTTCCGGGAGGCCAAACGCATATTAAACACCGTAATGGAGCAGGATCCGGAGAATCTCTCCGCCCTGTTTCTCATGGCCAACATACGCACCAAGGAACACGAGCTGGAAGAAGCCGCCCGGGCTTACGAAAAAATCCTCGACATCGATCCCACCCGTGAACGCGCCTACACGGCGCTGGCCAATCTCGCCATCCAGCGCGGAAAAGACAAAAAGCAACTGGCGGAAGCTGAACGCATTCTGCAAAAAGGCGTGGAGAAAAACCCGGAATCGCTATCCCTGCGCCTGACGCTCTACCAGTTTCACTCCCGGATGAACAACCCGGAAAAAGCCGAATCCACCATCAAGAATGCCATTGAGATCGCGCCCGAAGACCCGAAACTCCATCTGTTGCTGGCCGGCATTTATGCCCGGCAGGCGAAATGGGAAAAGGCGGAAATAACTTATCAACGAGCCATTGCCGCAAATCCGCACAACATCAAATCATATCTGGCCGCGGCATCATTTTACGAGAAAACCAACAATTATGATGACGCCCTTTCCATGTATCGCAGGGCTCTTGAACTTCAGCCGGAAAATATCGGCCTGATGCTTGCCCTTTCGGATTTTTATATCACCACCAACCAACTCGACAAGGCTTCCCGCTACATCGAACGTGTGCTTGAGAAAAACCCGGACTATCTGCCGGCCCAACTGCTCAGAGCGCGCAAACTCATGGCGCAGAGGCAATACAACAAGGCGATCGCCCTTTACGACGATATCCGGGAAAAATTCCCGGAACCGGAAAAAATATACTACCTGCAAGCACTGGCGCATTTAAAGGCCGACGAGCTCAATGCCGCCAAAACCAGCCTGGCCAAAGTCGGCCCGGAAAGCCCGGAATATATATCCGCCAGGCTCCTGATGGCCCGCATTCATTTTTCCGAGCGCAATTTCGGCCGGGCCGTGGAGGCCTGCCAAGAGGTGCTGGACAAATCTCCCAACAACGTCCAGGCCCTGGCCATGCTCGGCGATATTCACGTCCATGAGCAGGAATACGAAAAAGCCGAGGCGCTGTTTGACCGGATCACATCCATTTCGCCCCGGAATCCGGCCGGCTATTACAACCTGGGCATTGTTTACCGGCTGCAGGGCAAGCATGAAAAAGCCGTTTCCGCACTGGATGCCGCCCTGTCCCGGGATCCCCAGCATACGCAGGCATTTGTCAATCTGGTGGAAATTCTAATCGCGCAGGACAAACTGGAAAAGGCCGGAAAATACTGTGATGAAAGACTGCGTCAGTTTTCCGGAAAACCGGAAAAACTGGCACCCGTCTACAACCTCAAGGGGCGGCTGATGATGATGCAGGACCGGCCCGCAGAAGCCGAGCGGATGTTTAAGCAGGCGCTCATGGAAAATGAAAATTATCTGCCGCCCTATTACTCGCTGGCCCGGCTGTATTTCGCCGAGGAGATGACGGAAAAAGCCATTTCCCAGTTCGAGAAGGCGGCAAACAAGGAATCCGGGCAGGTCATGCCGCACATGATGCTCGGCATTTTAAACTGCATGCGGGAAAACTGCGACCAGGCCATCCCCCATTATCGAAAGGCCCTGGAAATCAATCCGGATTTTGCCGCAGCAGCCAACAACCTGGCCTACGTGCTCGCAGAACGGGGAGAAAAGTTAAATGAAGCCCTGGAACTGGCCCAGCGGGCAAAAAGCCGGATGCCCGAGGATCCGCGAATCGCGGACACGCTCGGATGGGTATATTACAAAATGGGCCTCTATGACCCAGCCATCCGGGAATTTTCCGCAAGCATGGAAAAACTGCCCGGCAACCCGACCGTACAGTACCACATGGGCATGACATACTATAAGAAAGGTGATATGCGCCGGGCAAGAATCGCCCTGAACAAGGCGCTGCAACTCGACCCGAACTTCGAGGAATCCGGCCGGGCCCGCCGGGCGCTGGAAAACATGCAGGGATAGGCAAACCGGATTCATTCCACAGATGACACGAAATGAAACACCTGTCGTTTAAAATCATCATCCTGTGCATCCTCATGCCGCCGGTGCTCTACATGGCCACGGTATCCGGACTGGAGCATTATTTGACCGGCCATTACACAAAGGCGGTCAATAATGTCTACCTCTCGGATATGAACGCCATTTTAAACGGCAGCGTCAGCCTCTCGGATGCGATCAACGAATCGGTTTCCCGCTATATCCAGAACGACCCCGTTGTCGGGATGGGGGTTAAGCTCGATGTTACGGTGGCCACAAACCGCGGCACGATTCTCTACCCGCCGGTGCTGCAGGGGGATGAAGACAGCGACCTGCAGCAGGACTCCATGGAAACGGCACAGAAAAACTTCCGAATGCTCGAAAACGGCCTGAACCTCGAGATCGAAGTGCTTATCGAGCCTTTCTCACTGCTTTCCGGGGGGATCCTCCTGTTTTATATCGTGGTGTTTGCAAGTGCCCTGTACAGCTACTACCGCATGGCACTGCGTAAAAGCCGCAGGGAGGATCGGGAAAAAACCGAGGAGCTGCAGCGGCTCCAGGACCTGGAAAACGAATACGCCCGGCGGGTGGACCAGCTCGACAGCGAACGCCGGAAACTGGCAGAAGAATACACGCAGCTCCAGCAAAGCCTGGACAACCAGAAGCGCGAAGCCGAGCGCAATGAAGAGGACATGTTCGAGGAAATCGAACAACTGGAAAATTCGCTTTCACAGAACCTTTCCGAGCAGGAACAGCAGGAGGAGGAGATTTCCAGGCTGCGCGAGCAGCTCTCTGAGCTGGAAAAACTGCGGGAAAACGTGGATCGGCAGAAGGAAAAGGAAGCCGAACGGCTGGGAAAACGATTCAAGGCACTTTACAAACAGGTTGAAATGTATGACCGGGCCCTGCGGGGCATTGCTGAACTTACCGAGGAAATGGCCCTGAAAGCAGAAGAGGTGATCCACCAGTTAAACGATGATCCCGCCTTGGTGCCCATCAAACGCAAAGTGTTTCATAAAAAAGGAAAGAACACGGTATTTGAAGTGGTTTTTTCCTACAACGGCCGCCTGTATTTCAGCAAGAATTCCGCCAACTACATCCATGTACTGGCCGTGGGCACCAAGAATACCCAGAACCGGGACCTGGCCTACCTGGACCGCCTGGCCCGGTAAACCCGGCTACTCTGCCGGCTCCTTATGGCCGCAGTCCTTTTGTGCGCATTTGACGATCCGGCCGTCCTTCTTGGTTTCCTTTTCCACCATGTATGAAGCACCGCATTCCGGGCACTTCCTGGATACCGGCTTATCCCAGAGCGCAAAATTGCAGTCCGGATAGCGGCTGCATCCGTAAAAAACCTTGCCCCTTCTGGATTTGCGTTCCATGAGCTCGCCGCTGCACCCTTCCCGGGGGCAGGGTACACCGGTGGATTTGGCCGGTGCACCGCCATTGATGGACCTGGTGTGCTTGCATTCCGGGTATCCGCTGCAGGCCAGGAATTCGCCGTACCGTCCTTGCTTGACCACCATTGGCCGGCCACATTTCTCGCAGGTTTCCCCTTTCGCGGCGTGTTCAGAAGGATCCACCGGCTCGATCACGCCCTTTTCATTGCGGATGTAGTTCCTGGACCAGGTGCAGTCCGGATATCCTTCGCATGCCAGAAACGGACCGTTCTTGCCCACCTTGACCCGCGCCTCCCGCCCGCATTCCGGACATTTCAGTCCCGTGGGCAGGCCCACCCCCTTGACGCTGAGCATCTTTTCTGCCGCAGCGATCACCCGCTGCTCAAAGAATTCATAAAACCTGCGGAGCAGGTCCAGTGCTTCCTGTTCATCTGATTCCACCTTGTCCAGGTCGTTTTCCAGCTGGGCGGTAAAATCCACGTTCAGGATGTCGGGAAAGTTCTCCACCAGCAGGTCGGTGATGATAAAGCCCAGTTCAGTGGGATGGAAAAACCCCTTGATCAGCTCCACGTATCCCTTGTCCCGGATGGTGGAAAGAATCGTGGCATAAGTGCTGGGCCGGCCGATTCCGTTTTCCTCCAACTCCTTGACCAGCGCGGCCTCGGAATACCTCGGCGGCGGGGCGGTAAAGTGCTGTTTGGGCTCGAGCTGCACCAGGGCAAGCTGTTCCTTTTCCGACATTTCCGGCAGCTGTGCCTCCTTTTTTTTGCTTTCGGCTTCGGCCGTGTCATCGGCCGACTGGTACAGGGCCAGGAACCCGGGAAACTTCACAGTGGATCCGCTGGCGGTGAGCAGGTAGTCGCCTGCGGCAATGGCGATGTTCTTCTGATCGATCAGTGCTTCGGCCATCTGGGAAGCCACAAACCGCTGCCAGATCAGCTGATACAGGGCGAACTGGTCTTTTGACAGATAGGGCTTTACCTTTTCCGGGCTGTTGTATACGGATGTGGGCCGAATGGCCTCATGGGCATCCTGGGTGCGGTTTTTATTGGCAAAAAACCGGGGCTTTTCCAGGGCGTATTCGTTGCCGTGGCGCTGCAGGATCAGATCCTTTGCCTCATTGGCCGCCTCGGCCGAAATCCGGGTGGAGTCGGTGCGCATGTAGGTAATCAGCCCAACGGTCTCCCCTCCCAGATCCACGCCTTCATAAAGCTGCTGGGCCACGGTCATGGTTTTTTTGGCGGAAAACCGAAGCTTGCGGATGGCATCCTGCTGGAGCTTGCTGGTGGTAAACGGCGGATACGGCCTGCGGCGAACGGTTTTCCGGGTGACTTTGTCCACGATGAAATCGGCATCCGCAAGCTCATCCCGGGTCTGCATGGCGGTTTGCTCATCCGGGATGGAAAACTTCTTTGCCTTGTATTTGGCCAGCCTGGCCTCGAATGCAGGGGGATTGCCGCCCTTGAGCTGCGCGGTAATGCTCCAGTATTCCTCGGGTTCAAATGCCTGGATGGCGCGTTCGCGCTCGCAGATGATGCGCACGGCCACGGACTGAACCCGGCCGGCACTCAGCCCGTACTTGACCTTTTTCCACAATATGGGAGAGATCTGGTAGCCCACCAGCCGATCCAGGACGCGCCGGGTCTGCTGGGCCTTGTAACGATTTTCGTTTAAGGACTCCGGCCTGGACAGGGCTTCATTGACCCCGCTTTTGGTCAGCTCGTGGAACAGGACCCGGTGAAAATTGCGGCCCTTCTTCTGCAGCACGTCTGCGGCGTGCCAGGCAATGGCCTCGCCCTCCCGGTCCGGGTCCGGGGCCAGGTAGATATCCCGGGTGTCTCCGGCCGCCTCCTTTAAGGCCTTAATCACCTTCTGCTTGCCCGGAATGGTTACGTACTTGGGGGCAAAACCGTTTTCCACGTCAATGCCGAGTTCCTTCTGGGGCAGGTCCTTGATATGGCCCACGGTGGAAGCGACTTTATATTTGCCGCCCAGATATTTCTGGATGGTTTTGACCTTGGTCGGGGATTCGACGATAATTAAAGGTTTACTCACGCTTTGGCTCCCCCGCGATAAAATATTTTCCGGGCATTTGGACGGCCATGCCCTTTAATTCCAGGTTTAAAAGATCGGCCAGCAGGGATCCGGCATCGGTCTTCAGGCGCTGTGCCAGTTCATCTATATGTGCCGGGTATGAATCGAGCGCATCGTATATCCGTTTTTCTGCTGCTGTCAAGTCCGCAGCGGCCTTTTCGGTTTCCCGGGCTGCCGGGGATGTCTCTTGACTGCTGGCAAAACCGGTCACCAGAATGGGGGCGAGTTCCTCGATCACGTCTTCTGCCCGCTCCACCAGACGGGCGCCCTGCTTTAACAGCGCATGGGTGCCGGTGCTTTTATACGATTGAATATTTCCGGGCACGGCAAACACTTCCCTGCCCTGCTCTGCGGCCAGACGTGCGGTGATCAGGGACCCGCTTTTTTTCGCCGCCTCCACAACCACTGTGCCCAGGCTCATGCCGGAAATAATCCGGTTTCTGGAGGGAAAATTGTAAGTGTTGGGCGGCTCTTTGACCGGCAGTTCGGAAACCACCGTGCCGTTTCCGGCAATATCAGAATAAAGCCCGCGGTTTTCCGGCGGATAAATTACCGAAAGCCCGCTGCCGAGCACGGCCACGGTTTTGCCGCCCGCATCCAGGGCGCCGCGATGGGCCGCCGAATCCACGCCCCGGGCCATGCCGGAGACGATCACCACCCCCAGGGCCGCCAGATCCGCGCTCAGCCGGTGTGCCATGGATATCCCGTAACGGGTGCAGTTTCGCGTGCCCACAATGGCCACGGCAGGTTCTGCGGGGATTTCCTGGCCAAAGGCATACAAGTACGGCGGCGGGTCAGGGATCCTGGCAAGCCGGTAAGGGTATTGCGCGTCGTGCAGGGTGATGATGCGGTATCCGTTTTCCCGGCAACAGGCGATTTCCTGTTGCGGCCAGTCCGAGGCCCCGGCCCGGATCACACTTCGGGCGCTTTTCTCCGTCATACCCGCCACGCCCAGCAAGTCCGCGCGGCTGGCGGAAAGAACCTTCTCCGGGGATCCGAACCGGTCTATCAGGCGTTTATAGATAAGCGGCCCGATACCCGATGCCTGTCTCAATGCGATCCATGCATGCAGGCCGTTCTTGTGTTGCCGGGAGGAGCCCATCTGAAAAACCGTATCCCTGGTCAGACGATCGGATTCAGCCGTTTGCTTCCGCCGGGGCCTGCTGTCCCGTGGAGATCCCGGCGCCCTTCATTAAAACCAGCGTCGGGCTGGCCACGAAAACCGAGGAATAGGTGCCGATCAGAACGCCCACGATCAGGGCAAAGGCAAAGTCGTGAATAATGTCGCCGCCCAAAAAAAACAGGCAGAGCAGAACAACCAGGGTGGTCGCAGAGGTCAGGATCGTGCGGCTCAGGGTTTCATTGATGCTCCGGTTGACATTTTCCTCCAGCCCGCGGCGGGTATAGCGCCGGAGGTTCTCCCGGATCCGGTCAAACACGATGATGGTGTCATTCAATGAATACCCGATAATGGTCAGCAAAGCGGCCACGATGGGCAGTGAGAACTCTTTTCCCACAAGGGTGAAAACCCCCACCGTAATGGTCACGTCATGGATCAGGGCCACAATGGCACCCATGGCAAAACGCAGATGAAGCTGCCAGAACAGTATGAGGCTGACAAGCAGGGCCACCAGGATCAGAATCGGGATGCTCATGTTAAACAGGGAAAACAGGTATACGGCCCCGATAAGCGCCCCTGCGGTAACCGCGCTGACCATCCATTTCATTTCAAACCGGCCGGATATGTAGATGGTGATAAACAGCAGGGCGTAAAACAGGGCAAACAGCGCTTTTTCCCGCAATGTCTGCCCCACCTGCGGGCCCACCATTTCCACCCGCCGGATCTCGGCATCCGTACCCGTGCCCGAAGCCACGGCCTCGGAAACCCGATTGGAAAAATCATCCCCGGTGGCCACCGACTGGTCGGTTCGTACCAGGTACTCGTTTTCTTCCGAGTCTCCGAATTGCTGCACCGCGGATCCCCCCAGGTCGATTTCCGCCAAGCCGGCCTTGATATCCGCGATGCTGACATCCCTGTCAAACTTGACCTGGATGACGGTGCCGCCGGCAAAATCAATGCCGTATTTGGGTCCCCCCATGACCACAAGCGTCAGGATGCTCAAAACAATCAGAAATGCGGATATCCCGTATCCAAGGTGTCGCCTGCCGATAAAATTAATATTGACCCCGGGTTTAATAAATTCCATGGATAAATCCTTATATTCCTTATATACTGAGGGTTTTCATCCGCCGGACGCTGTATAGATAATCAAAGATCAGCCGGCACACAATCAGGGCCGTAAACAGGCTTGCCAGCACGCCCAGGCTCAGGGTGACGGCAAAGCCCTTTACCGGGCCGGTGCCGAACTGGTAGAGAACCAATGCTGCAATCAGCGTGGTCACATTGGCATCGAGTACGGCCACCGCGGCCCGGTCAAACCCCGCATTAATGGCTGATCCGGGTGTCTTGCCCAGCCGCCGTTCCTCGCGGATGCGCTCGAAAATAATCACGTTGGCATCCACGGCAATACCGATGGTCAGGATAATGCCGGCAATCCCGGGCAGGGTCAGGGTGGCCCCGAAGGCGGCCAGGCCCGCCGCGATCAGGACAATATTCAAACCCAGGGCCAGGTTGGCGACCAAGCCTGCCAGCTGGTAATAAAGCATCATGAAAATCACCACCAGCACGCCGCCCACGGCCATGGAAATCAGCCCCGTGCGGATGGAGTCATGCCCCAGAGACGGGCCAACTGTGCGCTCCTCGATAATTTTCACCGGTGCGGGCAGAGCCCCGGCCCGCAGGACGATGGCCAGGTCGTTGGCCTCCTGCATGTCAAACTGGCCGGTAATCCGGGCCGTTCCCCCGGGGATTTTCTCCTGTATGACCGGTGCGGAATACACCTTGTTGTCCAGGACAATGGCCAGGCGCTTGTTGACGTTTTCCCCGGTCACCCGCTCAAAAATCCGGGCACCCTTGCGGTCAAAATCAATGGTAACGTACGGCTCGTTAAACTGCTGGCCGATCTGCACCCTGGCGTCTTCCAGGTACGCGCCGGTAAGCAGGGCCCGTTCCCGCACCAGGTAGGCCTGCCGCTGGCCGCCTGCGGCCTCTTTGCTATCGTAAAGGATTTCGCTTCCGGCCGGCGCCTGACCGTCCCTGGCTTTTTCCAGGCTGTGTTCCTCGTCGATAAGCTTGAACTCGAGCTGGGCGGTCCTGCCGACAAGATCTTTGGCGCGCCGGGTATCCTCGATGCCGGGAAGCTGTATCAGGATCCGCCGCTCGCCCTGGACCCGGATATCCGGCTCGTTGACGCCGAATTCATCAATCCGGTTGCGGATGGTCTCAAGGGCCTGCTTTACCGCCTGTTCGCTAATTTCGGCAGATCTCTGTTTGGTAAGCCCGATTTCCGCATAAAGCTCGCCTTCCCGGGTGGATGTGGAACGAACCTCGACCCCGCCGAATTCATCTTCGATCAAATTCTCGAATTTCTCCTGATCGTCCGGGTCAAGCAGACGCAAACTAAGACCGGTGTTGCCTTCATCCCGGAGCTGTCCGTGCCGGATGCGCGCCTCGCGTAACAGGGATCGCAATTCGCCCCGGATGCTCTCAATCCGGCTTTCCACCGCCTTCTCGGTCTCCACCTCCAGGGCCAGGTGCATCCCGCCCTGCAGGTCCAGTCCCAGGTTAATCTGTTTGTGCGGCCACACCTCCGGGCGAAACGTCGGGACCACGCAGATCACCGCTGCCAGCAGCACCCCCAGTACCAAAACCAAGCGCCAAGTATAGCCTTTCAATACAACCACCCCTTTGTTCCCGCAGTTGGCCTTCATCATCGTTTTGCCCACACCGCGCAGCATTCAGGGGCGGATTTTCATTCCGTCCCTTCACACGAGCCAAGGGCAAACCTCTCCGGCCCACTGGAATTTTAAAAATGTTTTATTACCACCAGCGGTGTGGACAAATCAAGCATTCTGTTGTGTTTTCTGGGAATCGCTCTGTGCGGGCTGGCTCAGTCCGGCAATGCTGCCCCGGGTCACCTTGACCCGGACCTTGTCGGCGATTTCCACGGTGACGGCATTTTCATCCAGTGAAGTAATGGTGCCGTGGATTCCGCCGCTGGTAATCACCCGGTCGCCCTTCTTGAGATTGCTGATCATCTCCTGATGCGCCTTGGCTTTTTTCTGCTGGGGCCGGATGAGCAGAAAATAGAAAATCACGAACATCAGGATGATGGGCACGAACGCGGCAAAACCGCCTCCTCCCTCGGCCCCGGAGCCGCCCTGCCCCACGGCGTAAGCTAAATCTAACAAGTCCCTACCTCCTTTTTAAGCTGTTGATCACCCGGTTTTTTCAGCCGGGTTATATAATCTGCTTTCAAGCGGTAACATGCTTTCAGGAATAAACCCGAAGCAAGAAATCCAAATTTCAGGTTTTTCATTTTCCCTGTCAATCACTTTCTATCCGGCTGTCTCCCGGCAGCATATTATGATCGGGTTCAATGCTTACACTGATGCTCCTGCGGATTTCGACATCCAGAAGTTCCCGCTTTTTGCGGTTTAACAGGTATGCCGCCACATCCGGCGGCAGATAGCCCTTCACGCTGGTCACGCCGTTTTTGATGGTCTCAAGGCGCAACCTTCGCAGAAAAACCAGGGCCAGCGACTCGGTTGACTGGATCACGCCCTTGCCCTGGCAGTATTTGCAGGGTTCAAAATTGATGTACCGGATCGAGGGGCGGATCCGCTGCCGCGACATCTCCAGCAGGCCGAAAGCAGATATCCGGCCGACCTTGGTCCGTGCCTTATCCGGCTTGAGCTCGGTTTTCAGGGTCTGCTCCACCCGGGATTTATGTTTCCGATCCCGCATGTCGATAAAATCGATCACGATCAGCCCGCCAAAATCCCGCAGCCGGAGCTGCCGGGCGACTTCTTCGGCAGCCTCCAGGTTGGTCTGCAGTGCCGTGGCCTCTATCGAGGATTTCTGGGTGGCCTTGCCCGAGTTCACGTCAATGGAAACCAGGGCCTCGGTCTGCTCGATGACAATGGAACCGCCGGATTTGAGCTTAACCCGGTTGTCAAAAATCGATGCGATCTGCTCTTCGAGCTGATACTTGGTAAAAATCGGCTTATCCGCGGAATGCCGCTTGACAAGCTTCTTGTGCTGGGGCGAGATAATCTGGATGAATTCCTTGACCTGTTGATAGACCGTGTCATCATCGATTAAGATTTCCTTGACATCCGTGGTAAAAGAGTCGCGAATGGCGCGAACGGCAATGTTTCTTTCCTTGTAGAGAAGCACCGGGGCCTTTTCATCCACGGCCTTCTTCTTGATGTTTTTCCACAGCCGCATCAGGTATCGGACATCCTTGGAAACGGCGGTCTTGTTTGCACCTTGGCCCGCTGTGCGCACGATCAGGCCGTAGTCTTCGGGCAGGTCCAGTCCTTCAACGATCTTTTTCAGATTCTTGCGCTCGGTCTCATCGGTAATCTTTCTGGAAACCCCACGGTTCTTGTTGCCCGGCATCAGCACGGTATTTCTGCCCGGCAAGGAAACATAGGTAGTCAACATCGCGCCCTTGTCCATGATCGGGTCGTTGGTCACCTGCACGATGAGTTCCTGGCCGCGCTTCATGATGTTTTTCAACGATTGGTTGCCGGAGGGATCGTCCTGGAAGTAATCGGGATGGATTTCCTGTTTCTGCAGAAAGCCGTTTTTTTCCGCCCCGTAATCCACGAAAACCGCCTGAAGGCTCGGCTCCACGCGGGAGACCACGGCCTTGTAAATGTTTCCCTGGGTAATCTCCCGGGCAGTGGTTTCCACATGGAATTCTTCGAGCCGGTTGTCGGTGACCGTGGCAATGCGGCATTCCTCCGGATCCACGGCGTTGATAAGGATTTTGCTGGTCATCGGTTTTTTCTTCCGAAATAAATCTTTAATCTTTCGCATCCAAAGCGGCTGCATCGGCCCGGATTATCATGGTTTGAAAGTAAATGTAAATGGAAAACATTCCTGAATTGAAGTGTAAATAGGAAATCAGGGCAAACAAGTCAAACGATTTCTGGCAGATGGCAGCAGCAGGCTTGATCTTTCGTCCATACTATGGCATGTGAATTGGGATTACAACAACCATAAACAAATGAGGCAACAGGCAGAAAATGAAGGAACGCTACGACCCCCAATCCCTTGAACCCAAATGGCAGGCCGTCTGGGAACAAACCCGGGCCTTTGCAGTAACCGAGGATCCGGGCAGGGAAAAATATTACCTGCTCGAAATGTTTCCCTATCCCTCGGGCCGGATTCATATCGGCCATGTGCGTAATTATACCATCGGCGACGTGGTGGCCCGCTACAAGCGGATGTGTGGTTACAACGTACTTCACCCCATGGGGTGGGACGCTTTCGGAATGCCTGCGGAAAACGCGGCCATTGACAACAACACTCATCCGGCAAAATGGACCTATGAAAACATCGCGGCCATGCGCACGCAGTTAAAGCGGATGGGCTTTAGCTACGACTGGGAGCGGGAACTGGCCACCTGCGATCCGCAATACTACAAGTGGGAGCAGTGGTTGTTTATCCGCATGTATAAAAAAGGCATGGTCTACCGCAAGGAGTCCTATGTCAACTGGTGCGAGACCTGCAGCACCGTGCTGGCTAACGAACAGGTGGAAGCCGGCAGCTGCTGGCGCTGCGGCCGGCCGGTGCAGCAGAAAAAACTCTGGGGATGGTTTTTCAAAATCACCGATTATGCAGAGGACCTGCTGGAATACTGCGACCGGCTTCCCGGGTGGCCCGAGAAGGTGCTCACCATGCAGAAAAACTGGATCGGCAAAAGCACGGGCGCGCAAATCGCATTTCCCATTCACGGCACGGACGAATCCCTCTCCGTGTTTACCACCCGGCCGGATACCATATACGGGGCCACCTTTATGGTGCTGGCCCCGGAACACCCCCTGGTAAAACAGCTGGCCGCGGGAACCGGACACGAAGAGGCCGTCACGGAATTCGTGGAGCGCATGGCCAGGGAAAGCCATACAGACCGAATGACAGAAGACCGGGAAAAGGAAGGGGTGTTTCTGGGCGCCTGGTGCATCAACCCGGTCAACAACCGGCAAATCCCCATATACACCGCCAATTTCGCGCTCATGGAATACGGCACCGGCGCGGTAATGTCGGTTCCCGCACACGACCAGCGGGATTTCGAGTTCGCCCGAAAATACGGAATAGAAATCATCCCGGTGATCAAGCCCGAAGATCTCAGCGCCGGGGAAACCGCCCGGGATCAGGCTTACACCGGCGACGGCGAGATGGTCAACTCCGGGCCGTTTGACGGCATGCACAACCGGCAGGCCTACGAGGACCTGATCACTTATTTCGAAAAACACGGCATGGGAAAACGCGCCGTGAGCTATCGGCTCCGGGACTGGGGCATTTCCCGGCAGCGCTACTGGGGCGCGCCCGTACCCATGGTGCACTGCCCGCAGTGCGGCATCGTACCGGTGGATGAAAAGGACCTGCCAGTGCGGCTGCCCGAAGACATCGACCTGCTCGAAGGGGGCGGCTCGCCGCTGTCAGCCCACGAAGACTTTATCAACACCGAATGCCCGAAATGCAAGGGCCCGGCCAGGCGGGAAACCGATACCATGGATACGTTCGTGGAGTCGTCCTGGTACTTTGAACGATACTGCAGCCCTGACTATGACGGCGCCATGTTCGACCCGGCCGCAGTGGATTACTGGATGCCGGTGGATCAGTACATCGGCGGCGTGGAGCATGCGGTCATGCATCTGCTTTACTCCCGGTATTTTACCCGGGTATTAAAGGACATGGGGCTGGTGGATTTCAAGGAGCCGTTTACCCGACTGCTGACCCAGGGCATGGTCTGCAAGGAAACCCAGCATTGTGCCGATCACGGCTACCTGTACCCGGAGGAAGCCGAAGACCGGGATGAATCCGTATACTGCAAAAAGTGCGGCAACCCGGTGGAAATCGGCCGGGTGGAGAAAATGTCCAAGTCCAAGAAAAACATCATTGACCCCAACCAGCTCGTGCAATACTACGGCGCAGACACGGTGCGGCTGTTCTGCCTGTTTGCCTCGCCGCCGGAACGGGACCTGGAATGGAGCGAACGGGGCGTGGAAGGCGGATACCGCTTTTTAAACCGGGTCTGGCGCCTGGCCCGCACCTGGATGCCCAGCCTGGAAAACACCCGGCCCTATGACGGCGCCCCGGGAGAGCTTGATGAAACCCCGCGGGGTCTTTACATCAAGACGCACCAGACCATCAAGCGGGTAACAGAAGACATCGAGGCGAGGTTTCATTTCAATACCGCCATCAGCGCGGTCATGGAGCTGGTCAATGCCATGTACGACATCGACTCCCGGATGTCCCCGGATGAAGCTGACCCGCAAACCACGGGGGTTATGCGTCACGCCCTGGAAACGGTGCTTTTGCTTCTGTCGCCCATGGTGCCGCATATTACCGAGGAAATCTGGGCGGCCCTGGGCCATGAAGCCGGCAGCCTGGCCAATGCATCCTGGCCCGCCTTCCGCGGGGACGCACTGGCGGCGGAAACAAAACTGATCGTGGTGCAGGTTAACGGGAAACTGCGGGGAAAATTCGAAATCGAGGCGGGTGCAGACGATGAGACCATCAAGGCCCGGGCCCTGGAGGATGAAAACGCGATCCGGTTTATCGGCGACAAACCGATCAAGAAGATCATTGCGGTCAAAAACAAACTGGTCAATATCGTGGTTTAGGAAGGATGCGCAAATGACCGTCCCAGGCTCCACGCATCTGAAAACGCTCCTGCAGGCATGTGGCATCGTATTTCTGGCCGTGTGCATGGCAGCATGCGGCTACCGGTTTTCCGGAGGCGGCCGTCTTCCGGGAGATGTCACCCGTCTGGCAATCCAGACTTTTGAAAACCGCTCAGGAGAGATCGGCATCGAATCGGTAATCACCAACGATATCATCTACGAGTTCACCCGCACCGGAAAAGCCGATGTCACAAAAAGCGAAACTGCCGAGGCCGTTTTAACCGGGGTGATCCGATCAGCGCGCAGCAGCACGATATCGCACGTAAGCGCGCATGCCACGGCGGATCGCCGGATTACGGTCACCGTGGACGTGAAACTCGCCCGCCCATCAGGAACGGAGCTTTGGTCGGGCAGCGACATTTCCGCCTCCGAGGAATTCGCGGCTGCCGATGACAAGATCGTCACCGAGCAAAATAAAAAATCCGCTGTGGCCAGGCTTTCCAGCCGGCTGGCACAGCGGATTTACTATCGGATGACAGATGATTTTTAAACGGAGGTGTTGGCCCGACGGCTTAAGCGGGAAATTTTCCGGGCTGCGGTCTTGCGGTGAATCACACCCTTTTTGGCGGCCTTGTCAATTACGGACTGGGCCCTTTGCAGTTCGCCGCTGACATCACCGCTTGTTTTCGCAGCGGAACGCACTTGTTTTTCCGAGGTTTTGACCCGGGTCTTGACCGCCCGGTTTCGCATGCGGCGCTTCGAGTTCTGCTTGATTCGCTTCAGCGCGGATTTATGATGTGCCAACTTTTTTGTCTCCTTGTTACTGGTATAAATTGTATTTTTTAATAATATTCGCGGGGTTGCCCTCAACCTGCTTTAAGATTCGCAGTCTGGAATAATTACCGTACCGCACAGACAATGTCAAGACGAAAATGCGGATAAAACCAATTTTCGTTGTCATGATCATGGCAACGACAGTAACAGTGATTTGAAATGGACGAAAAGAAAAACGTCAGCCGAGCCGCCGGTGTCATCGCCCTGGCCACATTGATCAGCCGGATTCTCGGGTTTGTCCGGGACATGGTGATTGCCTGGTTTTTCGGTGCCGGACGACTTTCTGATGCTTTTTTTGTCGCCTTTCGCATCCCCAACCTGCTGCGGCGGCTGTTTGCCGAGGGCACCCTGAGCATGGCATTTGTTCCGGTGTTCACCGAGCAGATGACCCGGCACGGCCGGGAGGAAGCATTTGCCCTGGCCCGATCGGCGCTCCGGATGCTCTCCATTGTTCTGGCCGCAATATCGATTGCCGGCATCGCCGGGGCGCCCTGGATCGTCACGGTTGTTGCGCCCGGGTTTACCGGCGCCAAATTCGCCCTGACCGTGACCCTGACCCGGGTCATGTTTCCCTACATTATCTGCATATGCCTGGTCGCCCTGTGCATGGGCATCTTAAACGCACTGGGGCATTTTGCCGCACCCGCCCTGGCCCCGGTTTTTCTGAATCTGGCCATGATCGGCAGTGTCCTGTTTATCGCCCCGCACCTGGACACCCCGGTATTCGGGCTGGCCATCGGGGTGCTTGTCGGCGGCGTACTGCAACTGGCCCTGCAGGTGCCGTTTCTGATGCGCAAGGGCATCGGTCTCCGGCAAAAGGCCCCCCTGTGGCATCCGGCCCTGAAACGGGTCGCGCTGCTCATGGGGCCTGCGGTCTTCGGTGCGGCGGTCTACCAGGTCAACATCCTGGTGGGTACCCTGCTGGCCTCGCTTCTGGCCGAGGGCAGCGTATCCTACCTGTATTACGCAGACCGCCTGGTACAATTTCCCCTCGGGATATTTGCCATTTCCACGGCCGTGGCGGTGCTGCCGAGCCTGTCCCGGCAGGCCGCGGCAAACGATTTCACTGCCCTGGAAGATACGTTTATCTATGCCATGAACCTGACCTTTTTCATCACCATTCCGGCGATGGCCGGGTTGATCGTGCTGCGCGAACCCATTGTGGGCCTGCTTTTTATGCGCGGTGAATTTGACATTCAGAGCATGCAGATGACTGCATACGCCCTGTTTCATTACAGCGTCGGACTGTGGGCATTTTCCTCGGTGCGCATCGTGGTATCCACATTCTACGCGCTTCAGGACACCAAAACCCCGGTGAAGATGGCCACTTATTCCATTATCGCAAACATCGCACTGGGCGTCATCCTGATGGGCCCGCTGGGACACGGCGGGCTGGCCCTGGCCACCTCCCTGGGCTCCATGCTCAACTTACTGCTTTTATCCGCGGTGCTGCAAAAACGCCTGGGCGGGCTGCAATGGAAAAAGATCGTTGTTTCCACCGGCAAAACTGTGATAAACTCAATTATCATGGGCTTGGGACTCGTTGGCTGGCTTGCGCTGTTTCCCCCGGATTATGCCGGCGCGGATCTGCATCTGCTGGCAAACGTATTTGCCGCCGTGATTGCAGGGATTATCATGTACGGGGCTTGCGCGGCGGTACTGCAGCGCGATGAATTCAAAGCGTTCTTATCAACGGTAAAACGGCATTGAAGGAAGGATTCAACAAAACCCGGCTTCTGGATATCGGCCTTTGGACCGCATCCCTGATGATGGGCGTCTATCTGCTGATCATCATTTTCGGCGGCCACGGGCTGATGGCGCTGAAGTCCATGCACCGGGACCTTGAGTCCGTACGGAAAAAAAACGCGCGGGTGGAACAGCAAAACACCGGGCTGTACCGGTCCATTGACAGATTGAAAAACGATCCCGAATACATCGAGTACATGGCACGGCATGAACTCAACATGGTCGCTCCCGGGGAAATCGTATTCAAATTTTCCGATCAATCGGAGATCCCCGAAAATGAGTAATTCCCGATGGCCGCACACCCGCACCCTCGCCCGTCTCTATGCCGCCCAGGGCCATTTCGAGCAGGCCTCGGAAATCTACCGCCGCCTGGTGGCTGATGCGCCCGGGGACAAAGCCCTGGCAGACGAATTCGACGCATTCGAGAAAACGCGGCAACATGCCGTCAGCAAGGGTTCCGTTCAACTGACCGCCCTGTTTGCGCAATGGATTGAACTGCTGGTGCGCGCGCGCTTTTTTTCATCCAAAAACGGCCGGGCATAAAAGGCCGCTGCAATCTTTTTTGCTCTTCAGGCCCGCCGTGTTCCGGCAGAAAAACGAAATTCCTCTTGAATCCAGGCAAACCTGTTTTATATTAAAATCTTTGAAATCAGGGCCGGAAAATGCCGGTCAGGATATTATAAACACAGAAGGGATCAATTATGGGCAATCAAATCCGAACCACGATTCTGCTTGCCGTACTCACCGTGATTATCATGGCAATCGGTCGGGTACTGGGCGGTACAGGCGGCATGGTCATCGCCCTGCTCTTTGCCGGCGCGATGAATTTCTTTTCCTACTGGTACTCGGACAAAATCGTATTGAAAATGTACAAAGCCCGGGAGGTTGGCAGAAACGAGGCCCCGGAGTTTTATAATGTGGTAGCCGAGCTCACGGGCCGTGCGGGTCTGCCCATGCCGCGACTTTGTGTGATTCCCCAGCAGGCGCCCAACGCGTTTGCCACAGGCAGAAACCCGGACCACGCCGTAGTTGCGGTGACAGAAGGCCTGCTGCGCTACATGAACCACCAGGAGCTGTCCGGGGTTATCGCCCATGAACTCGGACATGTTAAAAACCGGGATATATTGATCGGCTCCATTGCCGCCACTCTTGCCGGTGCAATCATGCTTATCGCCAACTTCGCCCGTTGGGCGGCAATTTTCGGCGGATTTTCCGGAGATGACGGTGATGAAGGCGGCGGCTTTCTAGGCCTGCTGGCCATGTCCATTATCGCACCCATTGCCGCCGTGCTGGTCCAGGCCGCAATTTCCCGCTCCCGGGAATACCTGGCAGACAGCACCTCGGCAAATATCACGGGAAATCCCGAAGGTCTTGCCAGCGCCCTGGAAAAACTGGACGCATACACAAAACAGATTCCCATGCAGGCCGATGCCTCGACTGCGCACATGTTCATTGCCAACCCGGTCTCTGGCCGCAGCATGATGCAATTGTTTTCCACGCATCCGCCCATTGCCGACCGGGTATCGCGCCTGCGGGGCGCTACCCGGACAACGGACACCGGCCGAAGAGAGCCGGAAAAAGACGGCATGGCGCAGGCAGAGCAAATCTGGGATCAGCTGCGATAGCCGCGCACGGGGAGGCCTGATTGGACGAAAAACAAACCATCGACCCGGAAGTCAAAAAGGCGATTTACAAGGCGGTTGAAACAGAGCCCCTGGCGCGTACGCTCAACATGCGGCTCGCCGAGCTGGCTGCGGGATATTCCCGGGTGGAAATGCACTATGTTCCGGAATCCATGGCCAACATCTATTCACGCGCTCACGGCGGGGCAATTTTTTCCCTCATTGACGAGGCTTTTGAAACCGCCAGCCAGACGGCCGGCAACATTGCCGTGGCATTAAACGTCAATGTCACGTATGTCAGCAGCCCGGCCTCGGGCACAATGCTTTCAGCCGAGGCCCGGGAAATCAGTCGTTCCCGGAAAATCGCCAATTACGACATCCGGGTCACGGACGGCAACCGGCAGCTGGTGGCCACCTGCCAGGCCATGGCTTACGATACGGGCAAGCCGCTGCCGTTTTGACAATCAAGGTCCGCGCCTGAACCGGGCGCAGCCCGGCAGGCGGAAATACAGCCCCTAACCCATGAAACCGAAAAGGGATCTTTTTCATGAAAATTCAAATCATGCTTGTGGACAATCAGGTGGTGGTTCGCCAGGGAATCAGCGCGCTTCTGGACAGGGAACCGGACATGGAGGTGGCTTCGGAATCGGCGGACAGCTCGGAAGCCTTGGAGAAAATCCGACAAAAAAAACCGGACATCGTGTTAATTGAACCCACGATACCCGGGTTTAACGGGCCGGACGGGGTCACCCGGTTTAAAGCCGCCAGCCCGAATTCCGAACTCCTGATACTGACCACCGAGAAAAACAAAAAGCAGGTACGCGAAAGCCTCCAGGCCGGGGCCAAGGGATACGTACTCAAAACCGCGCCCTTTTCGGAAATCCTGACAGCCATTCGAACCGTGCACGGCAAGGAATACTACCTGAGCCCGGAAATCAGCGCGGAAATCATCAATACGTTTGTCAAAAAGGATGAGGCCGAGGCCGAGGCCAATCTTTACGCCCGGCTTTCCAGGCGTGAAAAGCAGGTCTTCCGCCTGATTGCCGAAGGGGCGACCACAGCCGAGGTTGCCGGCAACCTCGGCATCAGCCCCAAGACCGTGGCCAAGCACCGGATGAGCATCATGGAAAAACTCCTGCTCAAAAACACGGCCACCCTGGTGCACTATGCCGCCCGCATCGGGATCATCGATTCCGGGGCATAAAAAAACAGCCGGCTTTGCCGGGCAAACCGCAATTTACATACGAGAAGAAAATGCCATGGCAAAAATCAAACTCATGCTTGCAGACAATCACACGGCAGTTCGCGAGGGATTGAAAGCCCTGTTTGAAAAGGTCACCGATATCAAGGTGACAGCCGAAGCCGACGACGGCATCCAGACCCTGGAAAAGGTCAAAAGCACCAAGCCGGAAGTCCTTGTCATGGACATTTCCATGCCCGGGTTGACCGGCATTGAGGCCATCGGCCAAATAAAGCAGGCCTCGGAGAATACCGAAATCATTATCCTGTCCATGATTCAGAGGCGGGAGTATATCCGGGAGGCGCTGCACGCCGGTGCCATGGGATATCTCTTAAAAACCAGCCCGTTTGCGGAAGTGCTCGGTGCAGTCCGTTCGGCCTACCAGAAAAATTACTATCTGAGCTCGGAGATCAACGCCGACATTATCCACAACTACCTGAAAAAAAACTCCGCCGAACCGTTTTTAAGCAGGCTCAATCAACTGACCCGGCGCGAGCACATCGTTTTCCGGATGATGGCCGAGGGCCGCACACCCAATGAAATCGCCGGCCGGCTGGCAATCAGCCCGAAAACCGTGGCCAAGCACCGCACCAACCTGATGGAAAAACTGGCGGTAAAAAACACGGCCACATTGGTGCGCTACGCCCTGCAGACCGGGGTTGTGGATATCCATGACCCGGAGGGCACGAAGGGATGAGCCGGTAAAAAACTTTATTCATGAATGATATACCGGAAGAAAAGCCAAAAATCATTGTTATCTGCGGGCCTACCGGAATCGGAAAAACCGAGCTCTCCCTGCATCTGACCGAAACCTTCAGCTGCGGCATTGTCAGCGCGGATTCCATGCAGATTTACCGGCATATGGATATCGGCACGGCCAAGCCCACGCCTGAAGAACAGGACAGGGCCCCCCATTTCATGATTGACGTGGCAGACCCGGATGAACCCTATGACGCGGCCCGGTATGCCGCCGAAGCCCGGAAGTGCATTGCCGCCCTGAAACAGCAGGGAAAGCTGCCGATCGTGGCCGGAGGCACCGGTCTTTACATCAAGGCCCTGATCCACGGCATGTTTAAAGACAAGCCGGCATCCCCGGAAATTCGTCAACAGCTCAGGGAGGAAGCCGAAAGCTTGGGCAGCCGGCACCTCCACGACCGGCTGGCCCGACATGATCCGCGGGCTGCCCGGCGCATCCATCCCAATGACACCTACCGGATCATCCGGGCTCTTGAGGTGCAATTGATCACGGGCCGCCCCATGTCCGAGTGCCAGCAGGCGCACGGATTTTCCGATGCACATTTTGACGCGCTCAAGATCGGCCTTCACATCGAGCGCGAAACACTTTACAAACGGATCAACCGGCGGGTTGAAAAAATGATTGCCGCCGGCCTGCTCAGAGAAGTGCAAAAACTTCTGGAAATGGGGTATCAAGAAAATATCAAAGCCATGCAGGCCATCGGATACCGGCACATGGCCGACTATATCCGTGGGCGCATGTCCTGGGCCGATGCCGTGTGGCAGATGAAAAGGGATACCCGCAGGTATGCCAAACGCCAGCTTATATGGTTTCGAAAGGATCCGGAACTCACGTGGATGGCGCCGGCGGACTTTGAGGGCGTCTGTGCCCGGATTCAACGATTCCTTGCCGGATCCGCCTGATGGCCGGGTTTTAGTCATTTTGCCGGCCGGACAGGCTCCGGCCGGCAAAATGGAAAACCACCGGAAAACCGGAATTACGCGGCAAGCGTCAGCGCGTTTTCCGTAGTATTGCGGATTTCATCCGGGGTAAACGGTTTTTGCAGGTAGTCGAAAATCCCCAGCCGGGCGCTTTCCTTGGCGTTTTCAATGCTGGCATACCCGGTGATAATAATGACCCGCGCCTCCGGCTGCTGCGTGCGGATCTCTTTTAACAGTTCCATGCCCTGGACGCCGGGAATTTTCAGGTCCAGGAGCACCACCTCATAGGTTTTCTCCGAGATCTGCGCCAGGGCTTCCTGCTTGGTCACGGCCCGGTCCACCGAATACCCCCGCTTGCCCAGGATTTTCTGAACATTGTTGCTGATATAGGCCTCGTCATCTATGACCAGGATTTCTGGCCCGGCCTTTTTCCGCGGAAACGCAATGACCCGGGATTCGGATTCGTCCTGTTTTTCAGCCATCTGCTGCTGAACGTCTGCCTTTAATTCCTCGTAGGGGGGGATGCCAAAATTGTTAAGTCCGATGTTGGCCGCATACTCCGGGCCGGTCAGTGAGGCCACCTCCTCAAAGTCAAAGGGCATATCCACACCGATCAGGGTCTTGACCGCCGGGCCCTGCCGCCCGGATTCGGCCGCCTTGCCCTTTTTGGCCTTCAGCTGCGGGCATTCCTGCTTTTTTGTCCCGGCTTTACAGGTTTTGCCCAGCTTCTTAAAAATATCGCACACCATCTGGCCGACTTCACAGTAATTTTCAAGATTTTCCGAGGCCGTCACCTCGACCTCGGGCGCTTCTGCCTGTCCGGATTCGGCTTCTGCCGGGCGCATATCAATATTTATATCCGGGCTCCCTGTTTGCGCAGACCCGGATTCGGCCATCCGCGCCTTGAGCTCTTCATACGGGAGAAAGGCAAACCCGTCAGAATCCAGATTGCGCACGTATTCCGGGCCGGTCAGCGATTCGACTTCCTCATAGTTAAAGGGCATGTCAATCCCGATGAGCTTTTTGACCTCGGACTGCTGCGATTTTTTTCCGGTCTTGCCTTCCTTGGCGGCCTTCTTTTTCTGGGGGCATTCCTGATTTTTCATGCCGGCCTTGCAGGTCTTTCCAAGCTTTTTGAAGATATCGCAGACCATCTGGCCCATTTCGCAGTAGCCTTCCGGCTTGTTCACCTCAACCACCGGCATATCGGAACGCCCGAGTTTATCCACGTAATCCTCGCCGGTATACTTTGCCACCTCGTCGGCATCAAAAGGCATGTCCACGCCGATCTTGTGGACCCGCTTCTTTACCGGCTCCGGGGTAGCAGCTTCGGTGAGTTCATCATTGACGGCCTTGTTGACGATATCCCTGAGTTCATCCGGTGTAAACGGCTTTGTAATGTAATCAAGGGCCCCGAGCTGCATGGCCTTGACCGCCGTGTCTGTGGACGCGTAAGCGGTCATGATCAAGGCCCGGGTCAGCGGCCAGCTTTCTTTGACCCGCTTTAACAATTCCAGTCCGTTCATCTCGGGCATCACCATGTCCGAAAGCAGCAGTGAAAAACGTTCCCGGGCCATTTTCTCCAGTGCCTCGGGCGCACTGTAGGCCTGCTCGACCTCTATATTCTGCCCGGAGAGGATCTTGCGGACATTCTCACAAAGCTGTTTTTCATCATCAACCACAAGAATTCTTTGTTTGTCGGTCATGGCGGCCTCCTTTTTTTTGTTGAAAGCCGGAGTGTTTTCCAGTCTGCCGGCTTGGTGTTCAGTGCTTTTGCGGCCAGCTTTTTAACCGATGTGCCGCAATCTTTTTGATTACAAAGGGTGCAGCATGCGTGCCAATCCCGACAAATTTATAACCTTCCGAAATAAAAAGCAAATAACATGAGCCTCGAAATTTCAAAAACACAGGCCTGCATACATTCAATATACGCCTGCCGTCGGCAGCCCGGTTTGAATCTGTCGTTTCCAGGTGAAAACCGGCTGTGCCGGGCCGGATAAAAATAATCCCGCCAGAATGTATAAAAAAAATATGCAGGCGTATATTATGAAACGAAAAAGATGGGGGAAAGAAAAGAGGGGTTACCTGGCCGAAGAAGCCTTGATTCCGTATTTTTTCATCATGTTCTGGAAATTCGGGCGCTGCAGCCCGGTCTGCCGGGCGGCCCGGGTGATGTTCCAGTCATTTTTTTCCAATGCGTTGAGCAGAAAATTTTTCTCCACCTTGGCCACCGCTTTTTGCCGGATCTCCTTTTTGACCTTTACAAGTTCGGTGTTGGTCTCTGGGACGTATTCCATGAGCCGTTCAATATCACCCAGCTCGCTTAAATGCGGCAGATCCTGAATCGTGATCTGCTCATTTTCGCAGAGAATCACCGCCCGGTCGATAACATTGCGCAGTTGGCGGATATTCCCAGGCCAGGAATAATTCAGGAGCCGGTTGGCGGCTTCATCGTCAAATCCGGTGATGGATTTGCCCCGCTGCCGGTTGAGCTGGTGGAGAAAGTGATAGGCAATGGGCAGGATATCGCCTCTCCGCTCCCGCAACGGGGGCAAATAAATCGGATAAACAAATATGCGGTAATAAAAATCCTCCCGAAACGTCTTTTCCGCGACCATCTGCTTGAGATCCCGGTTGGTGGCGAAAATCAGGCGCACGTCCACCTGTCGGTGGCGGGTATCGCCCAGGGGCAGAAACTCCCGGGTATCCAAAAACCGCAGCAACTTGCCCTGGATCTCAGGAGTGGTGTTGCTGATTTCGTCGAGAAACACCGTACCCGCATCCGCCTGCTCGAAGATGCCGGCCTTGTCACTTTTGGCATCTGTAAAGGCGCCCTTTTTATATCCAAACAGCTCGCTTTCCAAAAGACTGCCGGTCAAGGTACCGCAGTCCACGCCGAAAAAAACCCTGTCATGCCGGCTGCTGTTGGCGTGAATGGCCCTTGCCACAAGCTCCTTGCCGGTGCCGCTTTCCCCGTGCACCAGAACCGTGGCATCCGTATCGGCAACCTTTTGAATCATCTCGATAACATGCCGGATCTGGGGGCTGTTGCCCACGAGCTGATGCGACAGGACCGGGATTCCCCTGCCGCCTTCCCGCAGCTGCCTGTTCTGCCTGGCCACCTGCTGCTCTTTGAGCGCCTCGTCCACCACGCGGCGCAATTCATCCGGGGTGAACGGTTTGGGCAGATACTCGTATGCCCCCATTTTCATCAGCTCAACTGCCGATGCAATGCTGGCGTATCCCGTGATCACCACGACCATGGTATCCGGTTCATTTTCCCGGATCCACTGCACCACCTCACGGCCGCTGATACGGCCCATGCGGATATCCGTGATCACCACGTCATATTGCTTTTTTGCAAGCATCTCCAGGGCATTTTGCCCGTCTGTCGAATAATCGGTCTCATAATTGCGCCTGGCCAGAATCTTCTGACAATTCCTGCAGATATGGAGCTCATCGTCAATAACCAGGATCCGGGGCTTTTTTTCTTGGCTCATTTCTCGGATGCCCCCTCAACAGGCAGTGTTACGGTAAACCGGGTACCGCGGCCCGGCTCGCTGTCCACCTCGATTTTTCCGCCGTGGCCTTCCACGATGCTGTGAACGATGGAAAGCCCGAGCCCGGTGCCGTATTCCCGGGTAGTAAAAAACGGATCAAAAATCTTTTCCACGTTCTCCCTGTCAATCCCTTTACCGGTATCGCTCACGCTGATGCGGATCACCCGGCTTTCCGGATCATACTCTGTGGCAAAGGCGATTTTACCCCCTGCCTCCGTTGCCTCCACTGCATTGAGCGTCAGATTGATAAACAACTGCTGCAGCTGCTCCTTGTCCACGTAAATCTGGGGCAGATTTTCGGAAAGCTCGGATTCAATGGCAATATCGCTGAACTCGGCCTGTTTTTTGGTCAGATAAATGCTTTCCTCCACAATGGTATTGATGCTGTGCAGTTTCTGCATGGGCTTGGTCTGCCTGGCGAAATCAAGCAGGCTCTGCACGATTTTCCGGCAGCGCTGGGCCTCCCGGGTGATAATGTTGAGCTCCTCATACATCTCGTCGTCCGGATCGAGATCTTCCTGGATCATCATCGAAGAGGTCATGATGGTGGTCAGCGGATTGTTGATCTCGTGGGCGATCCCCGCGGAAAGCCTGCCGATGGACATCAGCTTCTCCTGGTGCATCTGTGCCTTCTGAATCTTGATCTCCGGGGTAATATCGCGCAGAATCTCGATGACACCAACAGTCTGCTCCTCATTGGTCAACGGATAACAGGAAATGGCATAATATATTTCATTTCCGCTCTGATCCAGGTGCACATGGGTGGTCTGGCACGGCTTTTTTGTGGCATATACCTCGTTTAACGGGCAGGGATGATTTTTCCCGGAACACGGTTCATCCAGGCGATGGCCGAGCTTATAGCAGTACTGGCCGAGCACCTCATCGCTTGTCCGGCCCAGCTTGTCCATCATGGCCTCGTTCATGTCAATGATCCGGTAATCCTTGTCAATGACCATGGCTTCTTCCTGGATGTACTGATTCATCAGGACTTCGTAAATGTTGTGCCGGGGGCTCAGCTGCAATTCGCCCGGGCCGCCGGGCATCTCAGCCCCGTCGATTTCCCAGAACAGCATCGCGGTGGTATGGGCCAGGGCACGCACATGATCCTTTTTCTTTTTTAAAATATCGTTATACACATCCAGACTTCCGACCAATTCAATGATCAGGTCAATATCGGAACGCTCAAAAAACGCGTTGTAATCATCCGTGACAAACAGGCCGCGCTCCTGGGCCCAGCGCCGGCCCGGCGCATCAGCCTGCGGATCGGCCACGGCCACCAAACTCGGCTCCACGACACGGAATTCATGCCTTTCAATAAAATCCAGCAAATTCAAACACATTTGCCCGCCGCCCACGATAGCAATATTCATACCAGCTCTCCGTTTATGTAGAGGATGATTAACAGGGGTGTGTATACATTTTCCATACATTTTCTTTTTAATTATATGAAAAATATTCAAAATTTCAAACACAAAGCGTATCAAAGACCGCCGGGCGTGTAATTGAAACCGCCCGGAGGCGCACTTCCCGTGCTCCTGCGCGATTACCCGCAGGTCGTCACGTTTAAAATTTCATTGACAAGCTCCAAAATTATAGATATCAAGGTCACTTATTCCAAAAACTGACTTTTTTCTGCTTTGACAAACTTACAGAAATATTTATTCTACTGGATCCAATTTCATAATTGCAGGAGAGTGTTATGGCACAAGAAACGATCGGTTCCGTTTTGGTCGTTGGCGGCGGCATCTCAGGGATGCAGACCGCTTTAGACCTGGCTGATTCCGGATATTACGTCTACCTTCTTGAAAAAAGCCCGTCAATTGGCGGCGTGATGTCCCAGCTCGACAAGACATTCCCCACAAACGACTGCGCGATGTGAATTATCTCACCGAAACTGGTCGAGGTCGGCCGGCATCTGAATATCGAGTTAATCACATACGCAGACCTGGAAGCCATTGAAGGCAACCCCGGGAACTTTAAGGTCAAAGTCAAAAAACGAGCCCGGAGCATTAACATGGACCTTTGCACGGGTTGCGGCGCCTGTATCGAGAACTGCCCGGTGACGCAGACAATCCCGGCGCAATAACGCAACCGCAATTTGACCTAACTTCACTCGGCAAAAAGGACTTTTTCGCCATGGAACATACGATCGAGATCGATTGGCAACAAATCGGCGATATTATTGACAAATTCAACAGCGACAAGGAATCGCTGTTAATGATCCTGCAGGATATCAATGAGCAGTACAATTTTGTCCCCCCGGAATGCATCCCGGTACTGGCGCAAAAACTCGGCGTCCCCAAAAGCCTGATCTACAGCGTGGCCACATTTTACAAAACCATCAGCCTGGAACCCCGCGGCAAGTATATCGTACACGTGTGCACAGGCACGGCCTGCCATGTGCGGGGGGCGGAAAAAATCATCGATGCGCTGGAAGATAACCTGCAGGTAAAAACCGAGCAAACCACCGAAGATAAACTATTTACCCTGGAAACCGTACGCTGCCTCGGGTGCTGCGCTGCCGCACCTGTCATTATGGTAAACAAGAACATGCATGCTGGCCTTGACCGAACGAGTACGTTAAACATTATTGAAGACTACAAGAAAAATGCCTCTTAACGGCATTGCTTACGGAGGTTGAACTCAGCCATGGTTAAATTTGACAACAAAGAGGCGCTGGACGAATATATCAAGGAACTCCAGGCAAAAGAGCAAAGCCCGGATACCGGACTGATCTCCCTGTGCTCGGGGCCCGGCTGCATTATCCACAACAGCGACAAAATCCGCGACACACTGATTTCCGAAATGGAGAAGCACGGAATCGCAGATAAGTTTGAAATCCGGCTCACGGGCTGCCACGGCTACTGCGAGCAGGGGCCGATCATGGTCATTGATCCGGGCGGAATCTTTTATCCAAAGGTGAAACTGGAAAATATCCCGGAAATCGTGGAGCAAACCCTGGTAAACAACGAACCGGTGGAAAAGTTCCTGTTCAAGAACCCGGCCACAAAGCAGCGGATTGCCAAGGAAGAGGACATCCCGTTTTACAAGCTTCAGACCCGGTCGATTTTCGGTCAAAACCGCCTCATCGATCCCAATAACATTGACAATTACCTGGCAGTTGGCGGCTATACGGCTTTGAAAAAAGCCCTTTACGAAATGAAGCCCGAAGAAATCATTTCGGAAGTAAAAAACGCCAATCTGCGCGGACGCGGTGGCGGCGGTTTTCCCGCTGCCATCAAGTGGAATTCCTGCCGGGAGCATGAAGGACCCAAGTACGTGATCTGCAACGCAGACGAAGGCGACCCCGGCGCATACATGGACCGGGGACTTCTGGAGGGAAATCCCCACTGCATCATCGAGGGCATGGTCATCGGGGCCTATGCCATCGGTTCCAATGAAGGCTATGTATATGTGCGGCATGAATACCCCCTGGCGGTGGCAAATCTGGAAAAAGCGCTTCAGCAGGCCAGGGAAACGGGGCTGCTGGGAAAAAACATCCTCGGATCCGGCTTTAATTTTGATATTTACATCAGCAAAGGCGGCGGCGCTTTTGTCTGTGGCGAGTCCACCGCCTTAATGGCCTCTCTGGAAGGCAACCCCGGACGGCCGCGGGCCAAGTACATCCACACCTCAGAGAAAGGTTTCCGTGACAGCCCGTCCAATCTCAATAACGTGGAGACCTGGGCCAACGTTCCGCTGATCGTCAACCGGGGCTCACAATGGTATGCCTCCATGGGCACGGATTACAGCAAGGGGACCAAGATCTTTTCGCTGGTGGGCAAGGTCGTTAACACCGGTTTGGTGGAAGTTCCCATGGGTACCACGCTGAGGGAAATCATTTTTGATATCGGCGGCGGAATCCCGAAAAAGAAAAAGTTCAAGGCGGTTCAGACCGGCGGTCCTTCGGGCGGATGCATTCCGGAACAATTTCTGGACACGCCCGTGGATTTTGACGAGCTGACAAAACTCGGCTCGATCATGGGTTCGGGCGGAATGATCGTAATGGACCAGGACACCTGTATGGTGGACGTGGCCCGGTATTTTGTTGAATTTTTGATTGATGAATCCTGCGGACAGTGCAACCCCTGCCGCGAAGGCCTCAAACAGATGATGGAAGTCCTAAACCGGATCACCGAAGGCAACGGTCAGGAAGGCGACATTCAGCTGCTCGAGGAACTCGGGAGCATGATGCAGAAATTCTCCCTTTGCGGCCTGGGCACATCCGCAGCCAACCCGGTTTTGACCACCATTTTATACTTCCGGGATGAATACGAGGCCCACATTTACGATAAAAAATGCCCGGCCGGCATCTGCAAGCCGCTGTTCCATTATGAAATTGATGCGGAGGCCTGCACCGGCTGCACCCTGTGCGCCAAGAAATGCCCGCAGGAAGCGATTACCGGAGAAAAGAAAGAACCCCATGAAATCGATCAGGAAAAATGCATCAAATGCGGGATCTGCTATGACGTGTGCAAGTTTGATGCGGTCATGATCCGATAACCAATTAGTCAAGGACAAAGCCCAATATGATTACTTTCAAGCTGAACGGACAGACAGTTCAAGGCGAGGAGGGCCAGTATCTTCTCCAGGTTGCCGAAAACTATGGGGTATATATTCCGACGCTCTGCAATCACAAGGCCCTGGAGCCGGTGGGCATGTGCCGGCTCTGCACGGTGGAGATGTTTGACGGCCGCAGAACCAAGTTCGTCACTGCCTGCAACTATCCGATCTGGGAAGGCATGGAGATTCAGACCGACACTGAAACGGTACACGAAGGCAGAAAGCTTATTGTCGAGATGCTGCTGGCAAGGTGCCCGGATGTACCCGTAATCCAGAATCTGGCCAAACAATACGGCATTGAAAAGCCCCGGTTTGAATGCGAGGACAACACCTGTATTCTCTGCGGCCTCTGCACCCGAATCTGCGAAAAAATGGGTAACAGCGCCATTACGCTGGCAAGCCGGGGGCTGGACCTGCGGGTTGATACCCCGTTTGGCCTGCAGACCGACATCTGCCAGGCCTGCGGGGCCTGTGCATCTCTGTGCCCGACAGGCCATATTACCCTGGACATCGTCAACGAGCGCATCACATCCCATCAGCCGGAAAAGATCAAGTCCGAGTACGATGTGGGCATGAAGGGCCGCAAACCCATTTATGTGCCCTATCCCCAGGCTGTGCCCAACACCCCTGCCATTGACCGGGATGTGTGCATGCATTTCAAGACCGGCGGCTGCCAGATATGTGCCGAGGTCTGCCCGGTCAACGCCATCGACCACTCCACCGAAGATGAAACAGTTGAACTGAACGTGGGCTCGGTTATTTTATCGCCCGGGTTTGAACCCTATGACCCCTCCGACCTGGACTTTTACAATTATGATCACCCCAATGTGATCACCTCCATGGAAATGGAGCGGATGCTTTCGGCTTCCGGTCCCACGGGCGGACACCTGATGCGGCTTTCCGATCACAAAGATCCCAAGAAGATCGCATGGCTCCAGTGTGTGGGCTCCAGGGACATGAACCGGTGCAACAACGCCTACTGTTCTTCGGTTTGCTGCATGTACGCCATCAAGGAAGCCGTGATTGCCAAGGAACATTCCGGCGATGATCTGGATTGCTCGATCTTCTTCATGGACATGCGGACTCCGGGCAAGGATTTTGAGAAGTTCTATGAAGACGCCAAGCACAAAAGCGGGGTCAATTTCATCCGCAGCCGCGTGCACACGATCGACCCGGTTGCCGGATCCGATGAACTCGAACTTCGCTACGTTGCCGAAAACGGCGAGCTCATGACAGACAAATTCGACCTGGTGGTGCTGTCCATCGGGCTGGAAATATCACCGGAACTCGTGGAAATGGCCCAGAATCTGGGAATCGAATTAACCCCCGGCAACTTCTGCCAGACCCAGACGTTTTCACCGGTTTCCACTTCCAAAGAGGGCATCTTCGTCTGCGGCGCATTCCAGGGCCCCAAGGACATCCCCCAATCCGTGATTGATTCCAGCGCCGCGGCCGCTGCTGCGGCCGAGACCCTGTCGGATTCGCGCAACTCACAGACCAAGGAAAAAGAAGTGGTCCCGGAGCGCAACGTTTCCGGCGAGCGGCCGAAAATCGGGGTTTTTGTCTGCCGGTGCGGAGTTAATATCGCCGGCGTGGTCGATGTGCCCGCAGTGGTGGAATACACCAGCCATCTGCCCTTTGTGGAATACGTGGATGAGAACCTGTTTTCCTGTTCCCAGGACACCCAGGAAAACATGTCAAGCATTATCGCGGAAAAAGGCTTGAACCGCATCGTTGTTGCGGCCTGTACGCCGAAAACCCATGAGCCGCTGTTCCAGGAAACCCTTACTGATGCAGGTTTAAACAAGTACCTGTTTGAAATGACCAACATCCGCAACCAGGATTCCTGGGTTCACAAAAACAACCCGCAACTGGCTACTGAAAAGGCAAAGGACCTGGTACGCATGGCAGTTGCCAAGGTCGCCCAGATGGAGCCGCTGGAGGAAACCGAGCTGTCTATTAACCAGGCGGCTATGGTTGTCGGCGGCGGAGTGGCCGGCATGGCCGCAGCCAAGAGCTTGGCTGACCAGGGCTTTGAGACCCACCTGGTCGAAAAAAGCGATCATCTTGGGGGCCAGGCCGGAAGCATCTACCATACTGCCAAGGGCGAAATCGTCTCAGAAAATCTCGATGACCTGGTTGCCCAGGTTCAGCAGCATGACAACATCCGGCTTTATCTCAACACCGAAATTCAAAACGTGGAGGGATTTGTCGGCAATTTTAAAACCAACCTGTTGGAAAACGGCCAGGAAGTCGAACTCGAGCACGGGGCCGCCTTTCTGGCAACGGGAGCCAAGCCGTATACGCCCACGGAATACGGCTACGGCCAGGATGACCGGATACTCACCAGTCTGGAGCTGGACAAGAAATTCATGGATAACGACCCTGCCCTTGAAAATCTCAACGGCGCGGCCTTTATTCAGTGCGTGGGCTCCAGGGAGCCCGGCCGCATGTACTGCTCCCGGGTCTGCTGTACCCATTCCATTGAAAACGCCATCGAGCTTAAACACCGGAACCCGGAAATGAATGTCTACATTCTGTACCGCGACATCCGGACCTACGGTGAGAAGGAATACCTCTACAAACAGGCGCGGCAGCAAGGCGTGATTTTCATCCGCTATTCCCTGGAGGACAAGCCGCAGGTCGAAGTCAAGGACGACGGCATTGCCATTACCGTAACCGACCACATCCTGAACCGACCGATCGAACTCAATGTGGATCTGCTGACCCTGGCTTCGGCCATCGTTCCAAATGCGGATGAAAAACTGGCCAACTTTTTCAAGGTGCCGATGAACGAGGACGGGTTCTTTATTGAGCGTCACGCCAAGCTGGGGCCGGCTGAATTTGCCACAGACGGGGTTTATCTCTGCGGCATGTCCCATTACCCCAAACCCATTGATGAATCCGTGGCACAGGCAAAAGCTGCCGTATCCCGGGCTGTTACCATGCTTTCCCGGAGTTCCATTTTCAGCAGCGGAACCATTGCAGAGGTGGACCCGGTTCATTGTGCGGCCTGCGGGGTCTGTGTAGCCATCTGCCCGTATAATGCACCCGCTTTTGCGGAAGAAGGACGCAATGCCGGCAAGGCCCAGATAAACCCCGCCCTGTGCAAGGGCTGCGGCCTTTGCGTGGCCTCGTGCCGCTCCGGGGCAATACATTTGAAAGGCTTTGATACAAATCAGATTCTGTCACAGATATTTGAATTAAATGAAGCAATATAGTTGACATTAACTTCCCCGGCAAGGCCCTCTTGCCGGGAGTCAATCAGGAGAACAACGCATATGGCAGACAAGGAACCGAAGATCTTAAGTTTTTTATGCAACTGGTGCAGCTATGGCGCCGCCGACCTGGCAGGGGTCAGCCGGATGGAATATCCAACCAACATTCGTGTCATCCGCATCCCCTGCACCGGCCGCATGAGCCCGAAATTCATCCTGGCCGGCCTTCGCCGGGGGGCTGACGCGGTATGGGTTTCCGGGTGACATCCGGGTGAATGCCATTACCTGGAAGGTAATTACTATGCACGCAGAAAATTCGCCCTGATGAAAAACCTCATGGAACACATGGGCGTGGAACCCGAACGCATCCAGTTTTCATGGATCTCATCGGCCGAATCCACCAAGTTCGTGGATGTGGCCACCCAGGTCACAGAAGCGGTCAAATCCCTGGGAGACAAGGAAAAGAAATTCGCCAAAACAAAACCGAAGGTTGCATAGCCATGAATTCATATACGGACAAGATCAAGGAGATCTCAAAGCGCCTGCTCAAGGAAGACAAAGTAGACATGGTTGTCGGCTATCGCAAGGGATCGGTGCCCCTGATGCATCAGCCTTTTACCGCACAAAACGAGGCGGAAGTCGATGCCTTTGTCTGGGACAGCAACTGCGGGCTGAACCTGGCCAACTACATTACCGACCGCACGGAACGCATCGGTATTCTTGCAACCGGCTGCAATTCCAGAAACATCGCGGTTCACATTGTCGAGGGCAAAATCAAGCGGGAACAGCTCCATATTATCGGCATCCCCTGCAAGGGTATGGTGGACCGCCACAAGCTGGCTGCCATGGCAGACGGGGATATCGCCTCTGTTGAGGAAGACGAGGAAAAGGGAACCATCACCATAAAGGGCGAAAATTTCTCTGAAACCGTCAACAAGGCCGATGTGCTGCAGGAAAACTGCAGCCTGTGCATGCACCGCAACCCGGTGATTTATGACGAGCTGGCCGCAGAAGAGGTCCCCGAGCAAAGCAGCGAGGAGATTGATCCCTACGCCCGGGTCAAGGAAATCGAAGCCATGGCCCCGGATGAAAAATGGAACCATTTCGACGATCTGCTTTCTGACTGCATCCGCTGTTACGCCTGCCGAAATGCATGCCCCCTGTGCTACTGCCCGCTGTGCTTTGTGGATGAATCCAATCCCCAGTGGGTGGGAAAAAGCCAGGACCCCACGGACGTACGCACGTTTCACTTTCTGCGGGCCTATCATTGCGCCGGCCGCTGCACGGACTGCGGGGCATGCGTGCGCGCCTGCCCGGTTGGCATCAATGTGCGGGATTTTACCAAAAAGCTCGAAAAGGACTGCTTGGAACTCTTCGGCTGGGAAGCGGGGCTGAGCGCCGAACAGCGCCCGCCCCTGGACACCTACAGCCCGGATGACCCGGAAGACTTTATCAAGTAAGCGATGCTGCGCAACAACACATAACAGTGGACAAGGGCGATAATCATGAAAGTCATCAAGATTGACAAAAAAGACTGGGCTGCCGGACTCGAAAAACTCCGCGGGAGTTATGCGCTGATCGGACCGGTCAAAGAAAAGTTCTATCATACCTTTAAAACCCTGGAACCCGGGCAGGAACCGGACATGGCATATGCCAACTCCCGGATTTCCCCGAAATACGTAATATATCCGCAATCGGAGATCATCCTCAAATGCTCCCTGGATGAAAACGATTCGGATTACAAAATTTTCAAGGAGCCGGACAAGGAATACCAGTCAAAGGCGGTTATCGGAATCCGGCCGTGCGATGCCGACTCGTTCCCGCTTGTCCGGCGCAACTTTGACACCGAAGACTACAAAGATCCCTACTGGCTCAGGGCTTACGAGACGACAACTCTGGTCGGACTTGCCTGTAACAATCCATGCCCCACCTGCTTCTGCACAAGTGCGGGTTCGGGACCGTACAGCGATGAAAGCCTGGATATCCTGCTGGTGGATAACGAGGATCATTACCTGGCAAAGGTGCTTACGGAAAAGGGCGAAAGCCTTGTTTCAGCAGCCGGCTGGAACGACGATGCCGGTGATGATGCCGCTGATGCGATAGAAAAGAAGAAAGCCGATGCCGAGTCCCGGATTAAATCCAGGGTCAATACGGAGAACCTGGCGGGCCAATCCCTTCTTGATCTCTACGAGGCGGATACCATCTGGGAAAAGGAATCCTTTTCCTGCATCAACTGCGGCACATGCACCTATGTCTGCCCCACGTGCTGGTGCTTTGACGTACAGGACGAGGTACACGGCAAGCAGGCCTATCGCATCCGGAACTGGGACAGCTGCATGTATCCGCTTTTTACCCTGCACGCCTCCGGGCACAATCCGCGCGGCACCAAGCTGGACCGGCTTCGCCAGCGCTTCATGCACAAGCTGAAATACTATGTCGACAAATACGAAAACGGCATCCAGTGCACCGGATGCGGACGATGCGTCCGCCTGTGCCCGGTCAATATCGATATCCGCAGGATCTGCAATATGATGAACAGCTATGATCCCGAATCCTGCACCTGTGAAGTAACAGCGAGTTAGCAAAGGGGAGGTCAGAAGTGGAGAATCCATATATTCCATACCCGGTTCGCATTGATGAAATCAAGACCGAAACCGAGGACAAAAGTCTGAAAACTTTCAAGTTCGTTTTTCTCAATCCCGAGGATGAGGAAAAGTTTGCATACCGGGCCGGCCAGTTTGCCGAACTGTCCATCCCCGGCCTCGGGGAAATTCC
>JBKHJS010000059.1:0-11926 GCA_046537995.1 Desulfobacterales bacterium | reverse complement strand
AATATTCATATATGTTTTTAAATTCCTCTATCTCTTCCCGGATTTCCCCGCCCGGCTCCCCTTGTTCGGGCGCCTTTTCATCGGATCGGGCACGGCTCCGGCGCAGCTTGCCGATATCGAACAACTCCGCGGAGATCTCCGAATCGGCCCAGAACTGCTGCACCGCCATGGTCTGGGTCTTTTCCCCGTTTTCGTAAAACTCGATGGTACCCGGGTACCACGTACCGCCTTTCTGTTGCCATTCCAGATAGCGGATTTCATGAACCGGCGGGGACTTTGGGTCTTCGGCCGGGGTCACGATCCAGCGCACCGGCCGGAAAGAGGCCTTGTCCACCCAGATCTGCTGGCGGCTTTTGTCCGGATAGCGCGCACCCAGCACGTACACCAGGTCTTTGTCCATCCGGCCCAGGCTTGACTGGTCCATGTCAATGCCAAGACGCTCCAGGTAGCGGACCATCGGCTTGCGGGCGGAAAACAGGAACAGGTCCTTGTAACAGGTGTGCCATGCCGGGTCACCCGATATCACGCGCCCGTCGAGCACGGTGATCGACTCGCCCCTGTAAAACACATGGATGCGGTTAAGCCGGTCGGTTTCAATATCTGATCGGAACGCTTCGGGCAGCCGGTAGCGCACCTGCTGGACAAACGCCCTGGCGGATTCAGCCTTGTTTTCAGGCGCGGTTATCTGCCCGCGCACCGGCCCAATGCCCCCGGGCACCGGCGCTATTAGCTCCGTTGCTTCGGAGGCCGTTGTTTGGCTCTCGGCAGGAATACGGATCTCTTGTTTCACCCGCATTCCTTCCGGCAAATCCAGGCTTTCGAGCATCTTCTCGATCACGAACGGGGCGGGCACCACGTACCCGAAAGCCGGGGAGACCGGGACGAAAACCATCAGCCCGGCCAAAACCATTATGACAAGCGCAATCCGATGCATGGGCCGCCCACTATGCCAGAAACGGGTTCTGCGACATCTGGGCGCTGTTGCCCAGTTCTTCCTCGATGCGCAGCAACTGGTTGTATTTTGCAACCCGGTCGCTGCGCGACATGGAACCGGTCTTGATCTGTCCGCCGGCGACCCCCACGACCAGATCAGAGATGAAGTGATCCTCGGTTTCCCCGGAGCGATGGGAAATCACGGTCGTATAACCGGCCAGCTTGGCCATGTCAATGGTTTCCAGTGTCTCGGAAAGCGTGCCGATCTGGTTGAGCTTGACCAGGATGGAATTGCAGATGCCCTTTTCAATGCCCCGGGCAAATATTTCCGGATTGGTCACAAACACGTCATCGCCCACCAATTGTACCCGGTTTCCCAGCTTTTCGGTCATGATCGTCCAGTTGTCCCAGTCCTGCTCGGCCAGCCCGTCTTCGATGGAGAATATGGGGTAGCGGTCGATCAGGTCGGCATAGTATTCGATCATTTCCTCGGCAGAGAGGCGCCGGTTTTCAGAGGCCAGCACGTACTGGCCGTTATCGAAGAATTCCGTGGCAGCCGCGTCAATGGCCAGGCCGATATCCGTGCCCGGCCGGTAGCCCGCAGTCTCAATGGCCTCGATAATGGTCTTGAGGGCCGCTTCATTGGAATCCAGATCCGGGGCAAACCCGCCTTCATCCCCCACTGCGGTGACCATGCCGCGCTTTTTGAGCAGACCCTTTAATGCCTGGAAGGTTTCCGCACCCATTCGCACGGCCGCGGCAATGGAGCGGGCGCCGGCGGGCACGATCATGAATTCCTGGATATCCAGGTTATTGGCGGCATGGGCCCCGCCGTTGACAATGTTCATCATGGGCAGGGGCATGTAGCGGCCGTTTAATCCGCCGATATACTGGTACAGGGGCATTGCGTAAGCATCGGCCGCAGCCCGGGCTGCGGCCATGGAAACGCCAAGGATGGCGTTTGCCCCCAGCCGGGACTTGTTTTCCGTGCCGTCGAGCTCCAGCAGCGCCGCGTCCAGCAGGTTCTGGGATGCCGCATCCATGCTCATGATCGCCGGGGCGATCAGGTTATTGACATTCTCCACGGCCCGTGTAACCCCTTTCCCGCCGTATCGACCCGAATCCTCATCCCTGAGTTCAAGCGCCTCGCGGGAACCGGTGGAAGCGCCCGAAGGAACCGCAGCCCGGCCGAAAGCGCCGCTGTCAAGCAGCATGTCCACTTCAACGGTGGGTGTTCCCCGTGAATCAAGTATCTCTCTTGCCTTGACCTCTATGATTTCTGTCATGCCGTCCTCCGGTAATTTCAGTGTATGTCGGCTGCCTGTTATGTCCTGTGTGAAACGAGCTTGACTCAAATCGAAAGGATGATACGATTTCCATTCTAACGTGTCAAGAAATTGAAAAAGGGGATACGCCATGAACGTCAACAGCCAATACAAGGAAGCGCACCTGCTCGTGGCCGCCGTCCGGATCCTGGAATACCGGAACAACGCACCGCCCACCCTGGAGGATGTCGGGCAGATGCTGGCGATTTCCCCGGAGGAAGCAAGCCGCATCAGCCGCAAGCTGCGGTCCATGGGCATTGTTGAGACCGTTGAAAAAGCCGGCGAAACCCGGCTTTTTATCAGCAACCACCACCGCATCGAGGAGATTTCCGATCAGCCCGAGGAAGCCGGGATTTCCAGGGAGCTTGAAAAGTTCCGCCAGAAAAAGCAGGACGAGAAAAAGACCCTGGATTCCCTGCGGGCCCAGCAGGAGGAAAAACGCAAAAAAATGCAGGAAGAGCTTGAGCGCAAGCTCAAGACACAAATCTCCAAAGACGACAAGGACGATACCTAGTCGTTCTGCCGCGGGCCTTGTTCCAGGGACTCGGCAACTTCCGTGACAAACCGGCTCACCGGGCTGAACTGTCCTTTGCGGAAATCCGCGGTGGTCAGGAAAAGAAACTTTTCCGCCCGGGTCATGGCCACATACATCAGCCGCCGCTCCTCCTGGACCTCGGACTCGCTGTCGCGGGACTTCCAGTGGGGCAGCAGGTTTTCATCGCACCCCACCACGAACACCACGTGAAACTCCAGGCCCTTGCTGGCATGGATGGTTGCCAGGTTGACCCCGGCCTCCCGGTCCTGGCCGTCCTCCCTGTCCTCCCGGATCAGGGCCGCTTCTTCCAGGTAATCGAGCACGGTCTCAAACCGGGCGGCCGCGTACATGAGCTGCTCAATATTTTCCATGCGCGCGGTGAATTCGTCTTCGGTCCTGGCCTGCTGCTGTAAGTAATCCTCGTAGCCCGTGCGGTCCATTACTTCCCGGATGGCCGCATCCGGGCTCATGGACTCGATGTCTTTTAAAAGCACAAGCAGATCGGAGATCTCCTTGTGAACCTTTCCGGACAGGATTTTCCCGGAGACCGCCCGGGCTGCCGCACCGGACAGGCCGGAATCTGCGGCGCGCCAGGCATTGATCTTCTCCACCATCTTTGGCCCGATGCCCCGCCTGGGCGTGTTCAAAATCCGCTCAAATGCCGCGTCATCCTTTGGAAACACCGCCGCGGTAAGATAACAGTTGATGTCCAGGATTTCCTTGCGCTCAAAAAACCCCTTGTCCCCCAGCATTTTGTAGGGAATGCCGGAAAAACGCATGGCCTGTTCAAAGGGCAGCGAGCAGAACTTGGTCCGGTAGAGCACCCCGATCCGGTCATAGGGTATCCCGGAACGGTTCAGCATCGCGATCTTGTCAGCCACCCACCCGGCTTCCTCCTCGTCGCTGAAAAACTCGTGCACTTCCACTGCGCCGCCTTTATGCACGGAAAAGCACGACTTGTCCATCCGGTCGCGGTTGTATTTGATCAGCCAGTTGGCGGGTTTCACGATCTCGTCTGCCGAGCGGTAGTTTTGCTCCAGCCGGAAAATGCTCGCATTTTCGTAGCTGCGCTGGAATCCCAGGAAATGATCCACGTTGCTGCCCCGGAAGCCGTAGATGGCCTGCCAGTCGTCTCCCACGCAGAAAAGGTTGCCGTTGCCCAGCAAAAGCCGGGTCAGCTCGGCCTGCAGGTTGTTGGTGTCCTGGTACTCGTCAACCAGGATGTAGGAAAAATACGCCCGGTAATCCGCGCGCACGGCTTCGTGGTCCCGGAGCAGGTCCCGGGCCTTTAGCAGGATGTTGTCAAAGTCCACCGCGTTTCGGGATTTGAGATCCGCCTCGTAGGCCTGGTAGATATCAAAAAGCCGGAACGGCCCGATCCGGGGATGGGCGTCGATATAGCCTTCCGGCTCGCCGGAGTTCTTCGCGCTGGATATGGCCGAGCGCACCGCGTAGAACTTCTTCCGGTCCATGTCAAACCGGATCATGATATCCTTGATAAGCTTCTGCTGCTGATAGTCAGAATAGATCTGCAGCGGCGGCTCATAGCCGAGCAGACGGCAGTGCTCTTTTAATATCCGGAAGCACGCCGAGTGGTAAGTGCGCACCCATGGAAACCGCTCCATGCCAAGGCCGGTAAGTCCGGTCAGCCGGCGCTTCATCTCGTCTGCGGCCTTGTTTGTAAACGTAATGGCCAGGATGCGCTCGGGCACGTAGCCCCGCTCAATCAGGTGGGCCACCTTGGCGGTCAGGGTGCGGGTCTTGCCGGATCCCGCACCCGCCACCACCAGGGCCGGCCCGATGTGTTCCACTGCTGCTTTCTGCTCGTCTGATAATTCCATCGACAGTCAAATCCCTTTTCATCCCGTATTGAATACAACCCCAGTAAAAATTTAAAGCAAGATAATACAATCGCCAACCCCCGGTCAACCACAGGCTGCCTGGAAAGACACGGCCGGTGAAAATAGTTTGCAACTTGCTGGAAAAATTATTGATCACCTTACAAACCGAAGACCGGCAGCGCGAGGATGAATACAGGCAGGAAAAAGAAGAAATCCAGGAAAATCCGGATATATCCAGGGCGCAAAAGCAGCAGCGCATCGAGCGCCTCAGGGAAAAGACTTTTGGCGAGGATGCCGAAGCCTTCCGGCGGCGTGAAGCCATCCGAAAGGCCAAAGAGGAAAGGATCAAAGAAGACACTGCTTCCGATGACCCGCAAATCCGATGATACCGGATTCGGAAGCACCCGGCCGTCAATGCGCTGCCTTGAATGCAGGGATGTTATCCGGAGACATCCCCGTCTGCGACGATATCCGGCCGGCCGACCTGGATGCAGGTAAGGCCGTGTCTTTTAATGAGATCGGATTTATACAGGTTGCGCCCGTCAAAAATCACCGGCTGTTTCAAGCGCCGGACAATGTCGGCAAAGTCCGGGGTCCGGAACTGGTGCCAGTCCGTGAGCACGGCCAGCGCGTCTGCGCCGTCCAGGATCCCGTACTGCCCGTCGGCAATCTCCACCCGGTCGTTTTCCGCAAACACGGCCCGGGCGTTGCCGCCCGCGGCCGGGTCAAAGGCCCGCACGTACATGCCCGCAGCACTCAGCGCGGCAATACTTTCAATGGCCGCCGAGTGGCGGATATCATCCGTGTTGGCCTTAAACGAAAGCCCCCACACCGCCAGCACCCGGTCTGCCACGCCGCCCTGCGGCTCGAAATAGGCTTGCACTTTTTCCGCCACCAGCTTTTTCTGCCGGTTGTTGACGCCCTCCACCGCACTGAGCAGCTCGGGGGCGTAGCCGCCCTGTCGGGAAGTGTGAATCAGGGCCTTGACGTCCTTTGGAAAGCAAGAGCCGCCGTAGCCCACGCCCGGGTAAATAAAGTGATAGCCGATGCGGTGGTCGGACCCGATGCCGGCTCGCACGTCCCGGACATCCGCGCCCAGGCGCTCGCAGATGTTGGCGATCTCGTTGATAAATGAAATCTTGGTGGCCAGCATGCAGTTTGCCGCGTACTTGGTCATCTCCGCGCTTTTCGGAGTCATGAGAATCAGCTTGTCCCGGCTTCTGGCAAACGGCTCGTAGAGTTCCTCCATGAGCCGGGCCACATCGTTGCTGTCCGTGCCGATAATGATCCGGTCGGGCTTCATGAAGTCGCTGACCGCATCGCCTTCCTTGAGGAACTCCGGGTTGGAAACCACGTCAAAGGCAATTTCCGCCCCGCGCTTTTCCAGCTCGCCGGCAATGATTTCACGTACCTGCTCGGCGGTGCCCACCGGCACGGTGGACTTGTTGACCACGATCCGGTAGTCGGTCATTACCTGCCCGACCTGTTCGGCCACCCGGAAAACCGCTGAGAGATCGCATGATCCGTCCGCCATGGAAGGTGTACCCACGCACGAAAACACCAGGGTGGCATCCCGGATCCCCTCTTCCAGCGAAGTGGTAAACACCAGGCGCTCTTCCTTGAGGTTGCGCTGCACCAGTTCTTCCAGGCCCGGCTCATAAATGTGGACGCTTCCCCTTTTAAGCCGGTCCACCACATGATCATTGATATCCACGCAAACGGCATGATTTCCGGTTTCAGCCAGGCATGCGGCCGTTACCAATCCCACGTACCCGGTTCCTACGATGCAAACGTTCATATTTTTCCCTTCATCCCTGCTGTCAGGTTCATTTTGGCAGATATTTCCTACCACGGGGCGCAAATGCGTGCAAGCGATTTTCCGGGTATTTGCCTTTACTCGCACAAGGCATTATGCTTTGTGTATGACGTCATTGCAAAAGCCGGCCGCAGTTAAGGCCCGCAGGCGTTTCAATATTTACTAAACCCAGAGGTTCGCCATGATCGTATCTGAACAGAACTATCCCAAAAAAACCATTGATGTCCGGGGTTACAGCATGGCCTACGTGGATGAGGGCCAGGGCGATCCCATCGTATTTCTGCACGGCAACCCCACATCGGCCTACTTGTGGCGCAACGTGATCCCGCATGTAAAGCCGCACGGCCGGTGCATTGCACCGGATTTGATCGGCATGGGGGATTCAGACAAGCTGACCGATTCCGGCCCGGATTCCTATAGGTTCGTGGAGCATCGCAGGTTCATGGATGCTTTTCTCGAGGAAATGGGAATTGACAAAAACGTGGTCTTTGTTATCCACGACTGGGGCTCAGCCCTGGGCTTTGATTGGGCACGCCGTCATCCGGAAAGATTGCGCGGCCTGGTCTACATGGAAGCCATTGTCCAGCCCCTGAACTGGTCTGACTGGCCCGATGCGGCGCAAAACATGTTCAAGCGGCTCAGATCCGCAGAGGGCGAGGACATCATCCTGAAAAACAATGCGTTTGTGGAAAGAATCCTGCCTTCCTCCATTCTGCGCAAACTCAGTGAAGCCGAAATGGCCGAATACCGCCGCCCGTTTTTCAATCCAGGCGAGGACCGCCGCCCCACCCTGACCTGGCCCCGGGAAATCCCCATATACGGAGAGCCCGCAGATGTCGCAGAAATCGTTGCCAACTACGGCAAATGGCTGGAAACCGCACCCGTGCCCAAGCTCTTTGTCAATGCCGAGCCGGGCATGATCCTTACCGGCGCCCAGCGCGAATACTGCCGATCCTGGGCCAATCAGCAGGAGGTCACGGTGGCGGGCCTCCACTTTATCCAGGAGGATTGCCCGGATGCCATCGGCAAGGCAATTTCCGGGTTCATGGAATCCATAAGCCAATAAACGGGCCCCTTGTACACCCGATGTAGACATCAATGGTTTTGCCCGGAAACACGACACCCCAGTGGCCAACCCGTATGTGCACCCTTTCCCCCAAAAACAGCAGGCCGCGGAGGCCGCGCCGTTGCAGCGGCAAAAGGAAAGCTTGCAGCATATGCGGAAAATGTTGTAAAACACTGACCTGTCTGCTGGCGTAAACAACCACCCGCTTTAACCGTAGCCAGCAATTATTCGAACTGATTGATACGCCAATGTTTCGCAAGTTACTCAAATGGATCTCCGGCATCGCCCTGGTCATGCTCCTTGCCCTGGTGCTCTGCTTTGGCTATTGCTGGTATTTGTCCGGGCATATTGAAGAGCGCTTTTCCGGGCGGAGATGGGAAATCCCGTCAACCATCTACTCCGATACCACCCTGCTTTTTCCCGGCAAGCAGGTGAACCGCTCCGCACTTGAGAAGAAATTAAAAAAACTCGGTTACCAGGCCAAACCCCGCAGTCCCGAAGAAAAGGGACAATACCACCCGGTGGACACCGGCCTGGAAATATATTTCAAGGACTTGCACATTCCGGACAAGGACCGCCGGGGGTTTTCCGCCGTCCTTGAAATCGATCACGGCCAAATCCGGGAAATCCGCCGAACCGGGTCTGATGAACGTCTGCCCCTGGTGGAACTGGGCCCCGAAGTCCTCATGGAATTTTTCGGAAAGGAGCGGGAACTCAGGCGCGTGGTTTCCATCGAAACCATTCCCGAACATCTTGCAGACGCCGTGGTCGCGGCGGAAGACAACCGATTTTACGCCCATTTCGGCGTTGACCCCATGGGCATCCTCCGGGCCATGTATACCAACCTCCGCCACCTGTCCATACGCCAGGGCGGATCCACCCTGACCCAGCAGCTGGCCAAAAACTATTTTCTCACCCCGGAGCGGACCTTCAGGCGGAAATTCCACGAACTTTTCATCACCCTGGCCATCGAGGCAAAATACAGCAAGGACGAAATCCTGGAGATCTATCTCAATGAAATCTACATGGGCCAGAAGGGCTCGGCCGCCATTCACGGCGTGGGGGAAGCCGCCTATTTCTATTTCGGCAAAAAGGTCGAAAACCTCACCCTGGCCGAATCCGCCATGATCGCAGGAATCATCAAAAGTCCCAATCTGCTTTCGCCCTACACCCATCCCGAAGAATGCAAAGACCGGCGGGACCAGGTGCTCCGGGCCATGCATGAACAGCAGTTTATCACCAAACAGCAACTGGCCATGGCCCAGCAAGATCCCGTCAAAACCGCGGGCTTTGAAAAGTACAGCCGCCGGGCCCCGTATTTTATGGACTACGTCTCTCAGCAGCTCGACAGGCTCTACCCGGAAGACATACTTTCGAGCATGGGATTTTCCATTTACACCACCCTGGACACCGAGATCCAGGCCGCGGCTGAAAACGCCCTTGAAAACGGACTGACCCGCCTGGAAAAATCCATTCCCATCCTCCGGCGTGACGATCCGGACAGAAGGCTTCAGGGGGCCGTGGTGGTAATGCATCCCCGGACGGGAAACATCCTGGCCATGGTGGGGGGGCGGAATTATGCAAACAGCCAGTTAAACCGGATCACCCAGGCACGCCGCCAGCCGGGAAGCTGTTTCAAGCCCATTGCCGTGGCCGCTTTGCTGGATAAATTCAAACCATCCGATCCCCTGGCCAACAAAAAGGCCACCTACAAGATTGACGGAAAAGCCTGGACCCCGAAAAATTTCGGGGAATTTCCCGGAGAAAAGCTTTCGGTCAGAGACATGCTGAGGCGCTCGTGCAACCGGGCGGCGGTGGACATGGTGGTTCGCGGGGGGCCGGGGAAAGTGGTCGAGCAGGCGGAAAAATTCAATTTTTCCACGCCGATGCGGCCCTACCCGTCCATTGCCCTGGGTGCCTTTGAAGTCATCCCCCTGGAACTGGCCCGTGCTTATTGCGCCTTTGCCGCAAACGGCATCCAGCCATTTCCCCTTTCAGTCCGGGATGTGGTCGATGAAGACGGCAATGTCCTGGTCCAGCGCCACATGGACATCCACTCCGTGCTCTCCCCGGCAAAGACCTTTCTGATCACCTCGATGCTGGAATCCGTTGTTACCGACGGAACCGCAAGTGCCCTGACCCGGCAGGGCATCACCTTTCCGCTTGCCGGGAAAACAGGCACGACCAACAAATTCCGGGATACATGGTTTATCGGCTACACACAGGACTTCCTGGCCCTGGTCTGGGTGGGCTTTGACAACGGGGAACCGGTCGGGGCCACCGGTTCCGGGGCTGCGCTGCCCATATTTGCCGACCTGGTCAAATCCGTTCCCGGCCACATTTCACACAAGCCGTTTACAATTCCGCCGGGTGTGGTAAAGAAAAAAGTGTGCAGCAAAAGCGGAGAACTGCCGGTTTTCCTGAAATGCCCGGAAACACACGAGGAGTTTTTCCTTGAAAACAACCAGCCGCAAAAAAAATGCCCTGTTCACGGAAAGGACAGTGTGTTTAAAAAGGCCGTTGACGGCGTCAAAAACCTTTTCAACTAGATTGCCCCCCAGGGGAGGTTGGTGTTTTCTGCTGATCGCCGTGATGGTCGCATTTTCCGGCTGCGCCGGCAAGCGGCCCGGACCCGCCAAAACACCGGACGCGGGACTGCCTGCCCCGGAGATCGTCGGCACGCCCGGCGATTCGGACACGACCAATGATTCCAGAATGGCGGCATCCCACAACCTTACCACACAGGGGTACCGGCTTCTTCAGAAAAATGATTACAACGGCGCCATACGCGTGCTTGAACGGGCCGTGGCCGTCAATACCGGAAACGGGCCAGGATACTTTTATCTTGCCCAGGCCTGGCTTGAAAAAGAGAATTTCCAGCTTGCCGCCCGGTTTAACAAGCTGGCCATCATGTACCTTCGAAACCATCCCACTTGGTCCCAACGCGCCCGGGCACAAAAAGAAAAAATCCAAAAAAGAAAGAACAATGCCCCGGGCTCCTGAAGCGGGATCTGCTCTTTGCGCCTTGCCCGCCTTACTTCCGCCGGAGAGAACTCACTTCGGGCAGAACATTTTCGACAGCCCCGGGCTTTCGGGTTAATATTAATAACAAAAATCCGATAGCCATGTCTCATTGTAAAAATAACCGAAAGGAGAGTCCAATTGGCTGAGAACAAAGGCAAACACATCATACTGGCGCAAAGGCCGGAAGGCATGCCCACTGAGCAGCATCTCAAGCTTGAATCCATGGACATCCCGTCGCCGGACAACGGCCGGATGCTGCTACGGACCATTTACCTGTCCCTGGACCCCTATATGCGCGGACGGATGACTTCTGCCAGGTCTTACGTGCAGCCCGTGGCGGTAGGCGCGCCCATGGAGGGCGGCACGGTCTGTGAGGTGGTCGAAAGCCGGCTGGAGGGTTATCAGCCCGGGGATATCGTATCGGCCTACACCGGCTGGCAAACCCACGCCCTTTCCGACGGCACCATGGTGCGCAAAATTGATCCTGCACAGGCGCCAATCACAACCCATCTCGGCGTGATGGGCATGCCCGGATTCACGGCGTATGTCGGCCTTCTGGAACTGGGCTGCCCGGCATCCGGGGAGACGGTCGTGGTCTCCGCAGCCAGCGGCGCAGTGGGCCAGGTGGTCGGGCAGATCGCCGGAATCAAGGGCTGCCGGGTGGTCGGCATAGCGGGCACGGATGCCAAATGCGCTTTTATCAGAGAAGAACTGGGCTTTGACGCGGCTGTCAAGCACAGAGCCGAAGATTTCCCCGAGGCCCTGGCAAAGGCCTGCCCCGACGGCATTGACGTGTATTTCGAAAACGTGGGCGGCAGGGTGCTAAGCACAGTGCTGCCCAACTTGAACGACTTTTCGCGCATGCCGGTCTGCGGCCTGATCGCCCATTACAATGAAACTACCCTGCCCGCTGGCCCGGACCAACTGCCCGCCTTCCTGGGTGTCGTGCTCACCCGGCGGGTAAAGGTGCACGGATTCATCAATTTCGACTATGCGCACCTGATGCCGGATTTTCTGAAAGAGATGTCTGCATGGATCCGCGAAGAAAAGGTCGTATACAAGGAAGACGTGGTTGACGGCCTGGAAAATGCAGTTTCCGCTTTCCAGGGGCTCTTGGAAGGCCGGAACTTTGGCAAGCTCATCATCCGGGTCGGCGAAGATCCCATCCAAAGGCGTACCTACATATAATACAACAATAACCCCCGGGGTAAGTGGGTTAAGGAAATGATTTCTAATCCGCCGCAACTCCAAGAAATTCTCCGGCCAACACCATCAACACCCCCTTATTCGGAAACTACACCGCAAACGAAAGGAAGCATTGAAGATGGGAAAAAACCCTGACAGCGAATCAATTGATGCGCCGCTGACGATAAAAATCGGCAAAGA
>JBKHJS010000250.1:0-2677 GCA_046537995.1 Desulfobacterales bacterium | reverse complement strand
CGGAGGCCGGGATGCATTTCAATATAAATCTCTTTGCTCCGCGCGTCAAACCGGAACACGCCTTGGTAAATTTTGCAAATATTGGTAAATGGTTATTCCTTCTGGCCGTACTGCTTGCGCAGCACCTTTTTGTCCAGCTTGCCCACGCTGGTCTTGGCGATTTCGTCCACGAATTCGACTCGCTTCGGAACCCCGTATTTCGGGATCACGCCCCGGCCCACGAACTGCGCGCAGTGGTCGCGGAGCTCGTCCTCGCTTACCTTGCCCGCGGCGTCCTGGTTTAACACCACCAGGGCCATGGGGGTTTCGCCCCATTTCTCATCCGGGATCCCGATAACCGCGGTTTCGCTGACAGCCGGGTGCTGGCTGATAATATCCTCGAGCGTAAGCGAGGAGACCCATTCCCCGCCGGTCTTGATCACGTCCTTTAACCGGTCGGTGATCTGCAGATACCCCTCGGTGTCGATAAAGCCGATATCCCCGGTGTGCAGCCAGCCGTTTTCCCATAGCTGCTCGCTTTTTTCCGGGTCCTTGAGATACCCCGCAGTCAGCCAGGGCGCGCGCACGATCACCTCGCCGGTGGTTTTGCCGTCATGGGGCAGAAAACTGCCGTCTGCGTCCGCGATTTCCACGTAGGCATTCGGCACGGGCAGGCCGGTGCGGCAGCGGTAGGTGAGCTGGTCTTTTGTGTCCCAGCCGAGCATGTGCGGCTTGAGGTTGGCCACGGTCAGCACCGGGCAGGTCTCGGACATGCCATATCCCGCGTATATATTAATACCGCGGTCCATGGCCGCCTCTGCCAGGCCCCGGGGCAGGGCGGCCCCGCCGATGATCACCTTCCAGCCGGAAAGATCGGTTCTGTCCGCCTCGGGTGCGGAAAGCAGCATGTGCATGATCGTTGGCACGCAGTGGGAAAAGGTCACCTTTTCGGCTTCCACGAGTTCCAGGAGCTTGTCGGGCTCATAGCGGCCCGGGTAGACCTGCTTGGCCCCGAGCAGGGTCATGAGATACGGCACGCCCCAGGCGTGCACGTGGAACATGGGCGTCATGGGCATGTAAACGTCTGCCGAATCCAGCTTGGCCTGGCAGTGATAGGCGCTGTAGGTGGCCAGTATGGCATGGGTGTGGAGAACGAGCTGGCGGTGGGTGAAAAACACCGCCTTGGGCAGGCCCGTGGTGCCGGTGGTGTAAAACGTGGTGGCCACGCTGTTTTCATCAAAATCCGGAAAATCGTAGGTGTCGCCGCCGTCTGCCAGCAGGGCCTCGTATTCCGCATCCAGCACCAGGTCGGTCTCCGGGGCACCCGGTTCATCTGAGAGCAGCACGATTTTCTTGACCGTTTCAAACCGGTGCTTTACTGCCTCGAGCATGGGCAGAAACTCCCGGTTGACCAGGATCACCTCGTCTTCTGCGTGGTTGATGGTGTAGATCAACTGCTCGGATGTCAGCCGGATGTTGATGGTATGCAGGACCGCGCCGGACATGGGCACGGCAAAGAAGCACTCCAGGTACCGGTGGCTGTCCCAGTCCATGACCGCCACGGTCTGCCCGGGCCTCACCCCGAGACTTTCCAGTCCGCCGGCCAGCTTGGCCACCCGCCTGCCGAACTCGGCATACGTGTATCGACATTGGTCCCGGTACACGATCTCCTGATCCGGGGAATAAGTAAGCGGGGTGGTCAGCAGGTGCTTGATCAGCAAGTGATACGGGTATGCCGAGGCCGTCGGCTCAATCTTCCGGGTTTGGACCGTCATGACTCCTCCTGGGGGCTTGTTTTTTGTCTGTTTGCCTGTATCCCAATCCGGACAGACGGATAAACAGGTCAACCATGAACAATGCTTGGCGTAACAAAGCATAGCCGACCCCGGAAGTGTATGTCAATAATAACAATTGTTCGTTATGATCGAACAAAGAAGCGCATGGCCGAAGACTGAATCAATTTTTCTCAAACGCCGCAGGGGCGGCCGGTTTGTTCGAAAATCCATAAAATTCAACTAGATGCATGCAGGAAGCACGTGCGGCGGTCGCGGGTAAAGCATTTTTTCGCAAAAAAATGTTTTTCTGTAGTTGACAACACCTAAAAATTATTTTAAATAAGCGGGTAACCAGAATCGGTTTCCGGCCAATTCTCAGCCGGGGACCTCCGAATCAACGTGGATGCCAGTATAATTGCAAATAACAGCAAACCCGGATTGGCGAAAAACAGTTGATTAACCATCACATCCAAACACGACCCTTTCGAAAAAAAACCGTATGCGCAGGTAAACCTTTACAAACGCGCCGCCCGTGCCTTGTTGCCGGCAGGCGGCTGCAGACCTTCAGTGAAATCCGGTAATGTTACATAAACCACCTAATGTTTTAACCCGTAACATTTGATGCAGGTGAAAGGGGGTGATAGGGCAGGGCGATACGCGGACCATGAAATCTGTGCGGCAGCATCAGATTGGTGGGAATAAGCAGCTTCAGGGTTTTCTAAAAATTTAAAGTCTCTAGGAGGACTACAAGATGAAGAAATTATTAATTGCACTGCTCGTATTCGGTTTGATCGCACCCGGCATGGCCATGGCCCAGGATATGGACCAGCGGGTCACTGAACTGGAAGAAAACATGGAGGAATTAACCAAGGAGGGGATGAAATTAAAGGAAGCCGCCGAAAAGGGGCCGCATTTTTACGGCA
>JBKHJS010000249.1:0-2720 GCA_046537995.1 Desulfobacterales bacterium | reverse complement strand
CGCACGGCCAGGTGAATATCGGCGATGGCAGCGGTTTCGCTTTTGCGCGGATCCACGCATACCAGCATCTTGTCGGGATTCTTGCTGAATTCCTTTAACACGATGGGCGCCCGGGGCATCTGGTGGCTTTCCATGCCGTTCCACCCCCAGCCTACCAGCATGTCTGCGGCATGTTCGTCAGGGATGGGGACATTGTACTGCCGGCCCAGCATCCGGCCGGCCACCCACCAGGCCCCGGAGAATTCCTGGCCTGCCGAGGAATAATAGTACTTGGAGCCCAGCGCGCGGATCAGGCCCAGGCCGAAGCCCGCCTCCATGTGCCCGCCCTGGGCGCTGCCGCCCATGTAGGCCAGGCACCTGGGGCCGTGGCGGTCTGTCAGGTTCTGCAGCTTTTTGCCGATCTCATCGACGGCCTGCTCCCAGGAAATCGGCTCAAACCCGTCTCCGACCCGTTTGAGGGGTTCGGTGATCCGGTCTGCCGGATACTGGTGGTAAGTGACATTAAGGCCCTTGCGGCAGGCATAGCCCCTGCTGCGCGGGTTGTCCTTATCCGGCCGCACCCGGACCATGCGGCCGTCTTCGACCTTGACCTCCAGGCCGCAGTTCTGGGCACACAAGACACAGCCGGTCTTGTACCATTTTTCCATGGGTTTTCCTCCGGATGAAGAAAATGATTGGTGTTTTGATTTACTTGTATGGCTGTTTTCGATATCCGGTGCCGGTATTGCCTATTGGCCCGCCTTTTCCTGATATACGGGAATGCCCTGTTTTTCCAGGTAAGCTTTTAACTCGCCGATGTCTATGATGCCGAAATGAAATACCGAGGCCGCCAGCAGAACCGTGGCCCCGGCTTCTGCGGCTTCACGGAAATGCACCATTTCTCCGGCTCCGCCGGAGGCCACGATTTCGGCGGATACGGCCTGTTTCAAGGCCCGGATCACCGGCAGATCGTAGCCGGTGCGCGCGCCGTCGCCGGCTTTGCTGGTGGGCAGGATTACGGGCACCCCGTATCCTTCCACGAGCTTTGCCCATTCAATGGCATCCGCGCCGGTGGCGGTGCGCCCGCCGTCGATATAAACTTCATAGCCCGAGGCCATGGCCGGGTTCCGGTCCACGTCAATGGCGACTGTCACCTTGTCTGCGCCAAAGGCTTTTACCATGTCCGGTATCAGCTCAGGCTTGCGAAAGGCCGCGCTGCTGGTGGAAACCTTGTCCGCACCGGCCTCCAATATCAATTCGGCGGATTTGACATCCGAGATCCCGCCGCCCACGGTAAACGGCACGGTAACCACATCGGCCACGCGGCTGACCACATCCAGCATGGTGGCCCGGCCTTCCACCGTTGCCGTGATATCGAGCAGCGCAAGTTCATCCGCGCCGGCTGCGCAATAGGCCTTTGCGCATTCCACCGGGTCGCCGGCATCCCGGATATCCACAAAGTGTACCCCCTTGACAACCCGCCCGTTCTGCATGTCCAGGCAAGGCATGATTCGAATCGGCTTATCCATAATTTATTCCCGCCTTCCAATGTCGTGAATTCATATTTTATCATTCAAGCACAGACGTTTTTTGCATAGCACAAGTTGCAGCGCTGATACAAGAAATGCCGCATATTTCCAGCGGCAGTCCCGAAATGAAAAACTTATCGCATGACCGCGCCGCCGTCCACGTGAATGGCCTGGCCGGTGATGTTTTTGGCAGCTTCGGATGCCAGGAACAAAATCGCATTGGCCATGTCCGCTTCGGTCTGCTCCCGTTTGAGCGGACAAAGCGATTCCACCATGCCCTGGAACACCGCCCGGGGCGTGGAGCCGACTTTTTCCGCATATTCCTGCAGTTCCGGGTTCTGGCTGTATATGGGCGTCCAGACCCAGCCCGGGCACAGGGCGTTGACATTGACGTTGTACCGGCCCATCTCGGCGGCCAGGCTCTGGGTCAGGCTGATCACCCCGGCCTTGGATGCGGCATAAGGCGTCATGCCCGGCGCCGGCATTCGGCCGGCCACGGAGGAAACGTTGATGATTTTGCCGTGCTGCTGTTTTCGAAACACCCCGAAAACCGAACGGCAGCAATACGCTGTTCCCCGCAGGTTTACCTGGTAGGTGCGGTCCCATTCGGCATCCTCGACTTTGGAAAGATTCCGGAATCCGCTGCCGGAGATGCCCGCGCTGTTGACCAGCACGTCGATGCCGCCGAATGTTGCAAGTGTCTGTTCCACCACGCGCGCCACCGCCTCCGGGTCCGAGACATCCGTTTTGGCAAAAAAGGCGCTGCCTCCGGATTTGTTAATCTCCTCGGCTGTTTCTTCTCCGGCCTCAACTTTTACATCGCATATCGCGACTTTCGCGCCCTCCTGTGCAAAGCGCAGGGCGGCTGCCTTTCCGATGCCGCCCGCAGATCCGGTCACGATAACCGACCGGCCCTGAAATTCATCTTGAAAGTGCATTTCATTTCTCCTTTGTCTTAAATAAAGAGATGGATTCAGTTCATTATTCAGTGTTGCTGCTGGACCTTGCCGCACCAGGTCATGGCCGCGGCCTGCACCGGGTCCCAGGGGGAGGAAAGCGGCGGGGTGTAGGAAAGATCCAGGTCGCAGAGTTCCCGGACCTGCATTCTGTGGTATAGGGCCGCGGCAAGGATATCAATGCGCTTGGATACCTCAGCGGTGCGGTGGCCCACCATCTGGGCGCCGAGCAGACGGCCGGATGACCGGTCGCCGG
>JBKHJS010000058.1:0-12101 GCA_046537995.1 Desulfobacterales bacterium | reverse complement strand
TTGGGTTAGGCATGAGACTTGCAATATCTGTTTTCCGCAATGATCCATCAACCGCAATGATCCATCAACCGCCAAGTAAGAGGAGGTTTTAATGAGTATATTCAAGGATGCCCAGCAGATGTATGACTTTCTTGAGGATCTCTGGAAGTACATCGTCTTTGAGCAGGGTCTGGGGGAAAAAATGCGGGATTACGGGGTGAGCTACAAGTATATCATCAATGATCCCAACGGCTATCTCTATGTGGATCCGGACACCGTGATCACCGGCGAGGAGGCCAACCGGAATGCGGTAATCACCATGGAGCTCTCCGGGGATACGATCCACAAATTCTGGATGAAACAGATTTCCCTGCCGGTTGCGCTGGCCACCAAAAAAATCAAGGCCAAGGGCCCTATCCCCAAGGTTTTGAAAATGCTGCCCGCGCTGAAGCCGGTGCATGAGGCGTATCCCAAGTTCTGCAAAAAGCACGGGATCCCGGTTGAATAACAAATCAGCCGCTTTAACCCGAAACCGCCCAATTAACATAAATGGAAAGGGGGAGGCGATGACGGAACCGAAAGTCCCCGGTCATATTGCCTATGAGCTTGATAGCCGCGCGGAAACCATGCCGGATTTCAATATTGTTACATTTGAAAACGGGCATTCACTGGAAGAGTTGCTGAGCTATCAAGATATCGCACTCCGAGGACGCCTACTGGCCCAAGAACTAAAGAAAAACGGCATCGGGATGGGGGATTCTTTTTCCCTGTTGATGCGGAATCATCCGGAATTTATTTATTCCATGTACGCCGCATCCATTCTCGGGGCGATTATGGTGCCCATTGACCCGCGTACCAAGGGCGAACGGCTGAAATATCTTCTTTCCGACTCGGGAAGTAAAGGTATTATTTTCACCAGTGAATTCATGCACGTTGCCAAACCGGTACTCGCGGAACTGAAGGGCGTCAAAACCATCGGTGTGGCCTACAAAGATGGCATGAATGTGCCTGTTAGCAATGATTTTCCCTCGCTGAATGAAATTCTGGCCCAACCTGAAGTGGGGCCTCCGGACAAGCCGAATCAGGATCCTGACAAGCCGTTTGAGGTTATTTATACCTCTGGCACCACCGGCGACCCCAAGGGAGTTGTGGTGAAGGGCTCCCGGCTGAGCCAGTATGCCCATCTCGGTTTGTTTGTCTGGCAGTATACGGAAAACGACCGGCTTTATACCGGACTTTCCTTAACCCATGGAAACGCCCAGGCGGTTACTTTGGTGCCGTCCCTAATCCTGAATATCCCATGTGTGATAAGCCGTAAATTTACCAAGAGCCGCATTTGGGATATATGCAGACATTACAACTGCACTACATTCTCGCTTCTGGGCGGGATGATGATGGGGATCTACAGTGAACCGCCGCGGCCGCATGACGCGGACAATCCAGTGCGTGTAGTCATCAGCGCTGGAACCCCAGTTGCGATCTGGGAAGCTTTTGAAAAACGTTTCAATGTGTCGATTCACGAGTGGTACGGTGCTGTGGAAGGCGGATTTGCCCATAAGCCGCCGGGGGTTGGCCCCATCGGTTCCTTTGGCAAGCCGTTAGAGGGGCTAATGGAGATGAAAGTGGTGCGGGAGGACGGCACCGAGTGTGAGCCGTTTGAGACCGGAGAAATCATCTTCCGGATGATCGGCCAGAGTACCGAGGTTGAATACTTGGGCAAGAAAGAAGCCTCTGAGGAAAAAACCAGGGGTGGATGGCTGCATACCGGCGATATGGGGCATACAGACAGGGAGGGCTGGTTTTTCTTTGACTACCGGGCCGGAGGGGGTCTTCGGCGCTCTGGAGATTTTATTCAGCCTCAGACCGTGGAAGCTGTCATCGCCGTTAATCCGGATGTTAGCGATGTTTGTGTGTACGGGGTGCCAGCTGCCTCCGGAGCGCCTGGTGAAAGCGATCTTGTGGCTGCCGTAGTCCCGATTGCCGGCAGAAAGATTAAGCCGGCATCGGTTTTTCAGAACTGCGTGGAAAATCTTGAGCCAAATGCCGTGCCTTCATACCTCCAGATTGTTGATGAAATCCCTAAATCCGCATCCGAAAAAAACCTGGATCGTTTGCTGAAAGACGATTTCGGCAAAAACGCGGCCAATGTCTATGCCTTCTCGGACTATAAGGACCGGGTCAGGAGATAAATCCGACAGGAAGGAGTGTGGCTCATGAAAAAAGATGTCGAAGACCTCGATTTCCGAGGCGAAGAGTATGTGAATGAATGGACGCCCTGGTCGCCCCAGGACATCCGCCGGAAAAAGGGGGCCCTGGAGGCCGCCCGCCTGATGTTAAATTCCGCGCTCACCGCTCCGTTTGCCGGCGGCGTGCCGCAAATTGAGGCCCATATCGTCTACGGTCAGGAGGAGCTGGAGACCGTGGCCCGGAAAGTAGAGGAGATTGCCCACCAAAAGGAGCAGTGGCGGGAGGCGTTTCTCTATGAAGCGGTCATGGTCCGGGACTCGGATGTAATCCTGTTTATCGGCAACACCCGCTGCCACGAAACCCCGCTGGATGCGGGCTGCGGCCTCTGCGGCGGCGGCCTTGACTGCAGCTATTTCTATGACCAGAAAACCCACAGGTACGGTTTGGTGGATATCACGGACCGCTCCTCTGAAAAGGATATTGACGGGCCGCTCTGCACGGCCCGGGTCAATGATTTGGGCTATGCGGTGGGCAGCGCTTTGTGGACCGCCCACACCCTTATGGTGGACGCGCGGCCCTTTGCCAGCATCGGCATGGCAGGTATGCAGCTGGGCTACTGCCGCAGCTCGGGCATGGTCGTGGGCGTTCCCATGGCGGTTAAATCCAAGAATCCCTATGTGGATGTTAACGTGGACTACCATCTCATCAACATGGACAAGGTTTTGGACAACACGCGCAAGATTTATCAGACCGCCCGGATCATCCGGGGTTTTGATTACCGCAAGTGGACGCCCAAACCCCGGAAATCAGATGAGGAGGATGAATAATGGGCCATTTAATCGGAAAACAGTTTTGCCAGGAGCATGTCCTGGAGCTGGCCAAAAATATTGCGCTGGCAGTGCACAAGGCCCCGCAGATCACCGGCAAGACCGAAGTGGATGCGGAAATCATCTGGGGTGAGGACCTTGAGCCCATCATCGAGGTCATGGGGCCGGTGGCTCAGCTCATGCGGTATGTGCAGTGGGATTACGAGACCATCAAGAACTGCTACGAAAGAGGAGAAAACCCGGTGGTGGTGGCCATTGGTGCAAAAACCGCGCGCTCCAATCTGATGTGGGACTGCGGCGCCTGCGGGTTTGACACTTGCAAAGAGTTTAACAAATACGCCAAGGAAACCCGCGGCGGCGGGCAGCTGGGCGGGCCTACGTGCAACTGGAAGGCCTTGGATTTCTCCATTGCCTGCGACTGGGCCTGCGCGTCCGCGTGGCAGTATCGGATTGACAACCGGATTATGGGCTCTGTCGGGTTTGCCTTAAATGCCCTGGGATTCATGCCCCACATGGACGCAAAGCTGGGGCTGGCGCTTGGGCCGCCCCGGGATATGGTCTACTACAGCCGCGAAGAGATGCACAAGAGCATGAACTATGAGATGGACAAGCAGGACATGCTGAACTGCGTGCCCAACCTGTTTACCGCGTTTCCCGGCGGAGGCACCCCCATGTATAAAACCAAGGACGAATGGTGGGCGCCGCCGGAGTTTATGGGCATGGCCTATTCACCGGAGGCCATGGAGGCCATGCAGCAGGTGCTGTTTGAACAGGTACCGGAAATTGTGGTCAAGCATGCCGACAAGATTGAGGCCAGATACAAGGATAAGCAAAAATAGGGAGGGAATATGAACTACCTGGACCTGGATATCAATTTGTCGCGCGAAGACATTATGTTAAAGCAAAATGCCCATGAATTCGCCAAAAAGGAGATGCGCCCGGTGGCCAAGGAGTTGGATGAGATGACCCCGGAGCAAGTGATTGCCGAGGATTCGCCGTTCTGGGATTTTATGAAAAAAGCCTACAGCCTGGGGTATCATTCCATCCAGATCCCGGACGCATATGGCGGTATGGGGCTCACCTCCCTGCAGCAGGCGATCGTCTTCGAGGAGCTCGCCTGGGGCAGCGTGGGGCTGACAGTCGCCCTGGGGGTGGCGAGTTTCCACGCGTTCGGCGCCTCTATGGTGCCTGAGGAAACCATGATCGATGAGATCCTGGTGCCGTTCTGCGAGTGCGATGACGCGAGTATCATCGGCTGCTGGGGGATCACCGAGCCGGACCACGGCTCAGACACCCTGGTGCCTTTCTACCCCTGCTTCTCGGATGAGAGCATCCCCTCCCAGTGCGTGGCCACGCCTGACGGGGATGACTATATCATCAGCGGCCAGAAGTCCGCCTGGGTTTCCTGCGGCACCATATCTACGCACTGTGCGCTCTTCTGTCAGATTGATCCCTCCATGGGCCATGCCGGCGGCGGAATCTTCTGTATGCCGCTCGATCTGCCCGGGGTGAAAAAGGGGGCGCCCTTGAATAAAATGGGGCAGCGGGATTTGAACCAGGGCGAGATATTTTTTGACAACGTCCGGGTGCCCTCCAAATACCTGATCGCCGGACCGGAAGCCTATGAGGCGCTGGTGGAAATCGTTTTGTCGGCAACCACAGCGCTGATGGGGATTTTTGGCACCGGACTCGCCCGGGCGGCCTTTGATGAGGCGCTGGCGTATGCCAAAACCCGGGTTCAGGGCGGCAAGTACCTGATCGAATATCCGAATATTCAGGCCAAGCTGTTTGAAATGCTGCGCCAGGTGGAAACCAGCCGGGCCATTTCCCGGGCCGCGTTCGCCTATAACCAGAACACCACCACCCCGGCGGAGGAATATTCAAACATTGCCAAAATCCACGGCACCGAGGCGGCGTTGAATGTGGCCCACGAGGCGATCCAGGTATTCGGCGGCAACGGCCTGACCAAGGAATACCTGGTGGAGAAGCTCTACCGGGATGCCCGGGCCATGCTGATCGAAGACGGCTCCAACGACACCTTGGCCATTGCCGGCGGGCACAAGATTATAGCGACGTATCCGAGACGGGACTAATTGGAGGAGGTATCTATGACAAATGTGTATATAGCGGGACTCGGTATAATCCGGTTTAACAAGTATCCGGATAAAAATGTGCGGAGCATGGCCCATGAGGTGATCCAGGCCGCCATGGCGGATGCGGAAATCACCCAGAAGGATCTTCATGCGGCGTTTTTTTCCAATACCTTCTGGGGCATGTTTGACAACCAGCATTCCATTCGGGGCCAGGTGGTGCTGCGATCCATGGGGATCGGCGAGATCCCGGTGACAAATGTGGAAAACGCCTGCGCCGGCGCATCCACCGCGCTGCATCTGGCGTATACCGGCATCCGGGCTGGCATGTATGATGTCGCCCTGGTGGTGGGCTCGGAGAAAATTACCCACCCGGACAAGATGAAGTCCCTTTCCGCCTATGCCACGTGTATGGATGTGGAGAACTTCGAAAGTCAGATCAAGCTCATGGAAAAGGCCAATGCCGAGTTCCAGGTGGAGATCCCGGAAGGCCAGACCCCGCCCGGCGAGGGGCGGAGCATTTTTATGGACGCCTATGCCATGGGTGCCCGGTGGCATATGAGCCGGTTCGGCTCCACCCAGGAGCAGCTGGCCGCCATCTGCGCCAAAAATCATTTCCACGGCTCGCTAAACCCCATGTCCCAGTACCAGCAGGATATGAGCGTGGAAGAGGTGCTTGCGGACAAGCCCATCGCATATCCCTTGACCCGATCCATGTGCGCGCCTGTGGGCGACGGCGCAGCCGCGGCGATCGTCTGCTCCGAGGATTTCTTAAAGAAAATGACAAAACCGCGGCCGATTAAAATCCGGGCCTCGGTGCATGGCTCGGGCACGGACAGGGATTTTGATGGCGAGGATATCGGCGAGCGCCTGGCCAGGCAGGCCTATGATATGGCGGGCGCGGGGCCGGATGATATTGATATCGCGGAGCTCCATGATGCCACCGCATACGGCGAACTCCACCAGACCGAGGCCATGGGCTTCTGCCCCATGGGCGAGGGCGGCCCCTATGCGGAAACCGGGGCCACCAAGCTCGGCGGTAAAAAGCCCATCAACACCAGCGGGGGGCTCGAATGCCGGGGCCATCCCATTGGCGCCTCCGGTTTGGCCCAGATTTATGAACTGGGGCTTCAGCTTCGGGGCGAGGCGGGCAAACGCCAGGCCGAGGGTATTAAACTGGGTCTTGCGGAAAACGGCGGCGGCAGTATCGGCGTGGAGGAGGCGGCCATGTGTATTCATATTTTGGAGAAAGTGTAACGGTTCCTACTCTAAATCAGGAGCCTGATTCATGGATCAAAAATGCATTCTGATAACCGGCGCGGCATCAGGCATCGGCCGGGAGACGGCGCTGCTGTTTGCCGAAAAAGGCTGGTATGTTGGGGCGTTTGATATTAATGAGGCCGGTCTCAAGACCCTTGAAGTCGAAATCGGGCAGTCGAATTGTTATATCGGGCACATGGATGTGACTGACCCCGAAAGCGTGAAATCCGGAATTGAAGCTTTTGCCCAAAAAACCGGGGGCAAGCTTGATATTCTGGTGAACAACGCCGGCATCCTTAAGTTTGGCCGGTTTGAGGACGTAGACCTGGCGACCAGCCACAAGATGGTGGATATAAACCTGAAAGGGTGCCTTTCCTGCATTTATTACGGGCTCAAGTACCTGGGAAAAACCCCCGGGGCCCGGATCATCAATTTGTCATCCGCTTCAGCTATCTATGGGATACCGGAGCTTGCCGTCTATTCCGCCACCAAGCATGCATTGTCCGCCATGACCGAAGCGCTGGCGATCGAGCTTTCAGGCCACGGCATCAGGGTCTCTGATATTCAGCCCCCCTATGTGCAGACCCCGATGCTGGCGGGCTCCGAGCAGGTCTACAGCATCAGGAAGCTGGGGGTCAAAATACAGCCAGCGCATGTGGCCCGCACTATCTGGAAGGCCGCGCATAAGAATAAGCTCCACTGGCCGATGGGCTCAGCCAAACTGCTTAATTTGCTGTGCTGGCTTTTTCCCTTTGGAAAAAAAATGATTGTCAGGATGCTCACCATGGGGGCTGACGGCAAAAACCGGCAAACGATATAAATCGTTTAAGCGGTTGCTGTAAAATATCGGTTTTTATTTATGGCTTTATGTATAATGTCCATGGCAGTCAGGGGGAGGCAATGAATATTTTAATCACCGGCGTTGCCGGCTATCTGGGTGGGCGGCTGGCGGCCTGTTTGTGTGATGCGGATTGGGTGCAACGGGTGGTGGGCACGGATATCCAGGAGCCGGACCTGAGTCATCCCAAGTTTGTATTTGACCGGCGGGACATCCGGGAGTCCATGGATGATATTTTTGACCGGGAGTCCTTTGATGCGGTGGCGCATGCCGCGTATGTGCTGCCGACGATGCACAATAAGCAGATAATGGAGGATATCAACAAGGGCGGAACCAAAAACATCCTGGCTGCGATTTCCCGGGCGGGGGTGAAACACATCTTGTATACCAGCTCAACCACGGCCTATGGGTTCCATCCGGACAATGATGTGCCGCTGAACGAAGAAAGCCCGCTTCGGGGAAATGATGATTTTACGTATCCCAAGAATAAAAAGGAAATCGAGGCGATATTTCAAAACTTTATCAAAGCCCATCCGGGCACGGCGGTGACCATCCTGCGCCCGTGCTTTGTGGTGGGGCCCGGATTTAGCAATCCCCTGGCCCGGCATCTGAAGAAAAAGGTAGTGATGCTGCCTGCCAATGGCCAACCCTTCCAATTCGTGCACGAGGATGATGTGATCGCGGTGATGGCTATGGCCTTAAAAAACCGTCTTGCCGGCATATATAATGTCACCGGTGAGGGCACCCTGACCTTTGCGGAGATGATTTGGATGCTGGGCAATATCCGGCTGCCCATTCCCTGGCCAGTAATATACCCCTTAAACCAGCTGGCCTGGACCCTGCGGCTGCATTTTATCACCGAATTTCCGTCTCCGGCAATGCGGCTCATGGTCCATCCTTGGATCGCGAGTTCCGAAAAACTGATCCGGGAAACCGGCTACCGGTTCAAATACAATACCCGGGAGGCGTTCGAGGATTTCGTCCGATCGGTGAAAGCGGGGTAATCCCGTCCTCCTGATACAGGTCATAGTGCTGGCCCATTGATCTAATGGGATGGGCTGCTCCTGCAGGTCGTGTAAGCGTCGCGCCGTTTCGTTGAACCGGACAATCCAGCCTTCTGCATCGCAAATTACAATGGCTTCTCCGATACTGTCGATCACGGCGGACAGATAGTTGCGTTCCTTTTCAATCCCCCTGGCCATGCGGTTTCGCTCAGTCCCGCTTTCCGAAATTGCAGACTCGGTCAACTAAAAACCACCCTTATGAAAACAAAAAGTTTAAAAATTTGAAACGCTCAGTTGAAGCGTAGTTTATCCCGGCATTTAAAAGAGTTTAGAACTTTTGGCAAACGGAAATTTTAACCTCCCCGCATACCGGCACACTATATCGCCTCATTGTCGGCCTCTCCGGTGCGCACCCGGATGACCCGCTCCAGGGGAATTACAAAAATCTTGCCGTCTCCGATCTTGCCGGTGTTGGCAGCCGCACGCACCGCATCGATGACCTCGTCGGTGCGCTCGGCCGGAATCACGATTTCCAGCTTGATCTTGGGCATGAAATCCACCAGGTATTCCGCCCCGCGGTAAATCTCCTTGTGCCCTTTCTGCCGGCCGTATCCCTTGACCTCGGTGATGGTCATGCCCTGGATGCCGATATCATTTAAAGCCTGGCGCACATCGTCGAGCTTAAACGGCTTTATGATGGCTTCTATTTTCTTCATGCTTTTTCCTCCTGTTAAGCGCTCGCTGTCGCAAAAAAGTTTCTTTGCCGATCCATGTTCATATCATTCCGCGTTTCATGGGAATCTGTTATCCAGTTATTTCAAATGCCCTTTCTCCATGGATCGAGCTGTCCAGGCCGGTGATTTCATTGTCTGAGCCCACGCGCAGACCGCCTGCAGCCAGCCGGGTGATTAACACCACCACGAAGGTGGCCGTGGCTGTAAAAGCGATTGTAGCGATAATGGAAATTGCCTGGATGAGCAACTGCCTTGGATTCCCGTAAATCAGGCCGGCAGCGCCTTCGGTGATTGCCGGATTGGCAAATATGCCCGTGGCAAGCGCGCCCCATATACCGCAAATCCCGTGTACGCCAAAAGCATCCAGCGAGTCGTCATATCCGAGCTTCTGTTTGAGCTTGGCCACGCTGTAAAACCCGAGCACGCCGGCTACCGCGCCGATTACCATGGCGGCTGGCATGTTGACAAAACCGGCAGCCGGGGTAATGGCAACCAGGCCCGCCACGATGCCCGAGGCAATGCCCAATACCGTGGGTCGCTGCTCAAAGTACCATTCTGCAAACATCCACGCCAACGCTCCCACTGCTGCCGAAGTGTTGGTTACCAGGAAGGCCGAGGCTGCCACGCCGTCTGCCGCCAACTGACTGCCGGCATTGAACCCGAACCAGCCAAACCACAGCAGGGCCGCTCCCAGCGCGGTCAGGGTAACACTGGAGGGAAACATCGCCTCCTTGCCATAGCCGAGCCGCTTGCCCACCATCAGGGAAAGCACCAGGCCGGCCACACCCGCGTTAATATGCACAACGTTGCCCCCGGCAAAGTCCAGGGCGCCCATGGCATGCATCCAGCCGCCGCCCCACACCCAGTGGGCCACCGGGCTGTAGACCACGGTCAGCCAGAGCACGGTGAAGATAATCCACGCGGAAAACTTCATTCGGTCCACAATCGCCCCGAGTACCAGGGCCACGGTAATGGCGGCAAAGGTCATCTGGAAGACCACAAACACCAGGGTGGGAATGGAACCCGACAGGTTTTCCGGTCCGATCCCGGCTAAAAAAAGGTGATCCAGCCCGCCGATGATGCCGCCGGCATCCGGGCCGAAGGCCAGGGTATAACCCCACATCACCCAGACCACGCTGGCCAGGCAGTAGGCCACGAAAGTCATGGCCAGGGTATTGAGCAGGTTTTTGTATCTGGACATGCCGCCGTAAAACAGCGCCAGCCCGGCAGGGGTCATCATCATTACCAGTGCTGTGGCCACGATGATCCAGGCCGTGTTTCCGGTGTCCAGCTCCTGACCGGCAAAAGCCGCAGCAGGCAATAATAAAAGTGCAAATAACACGGCCATCAATTTTTTAATCATTTCCCGACTCCTTTTGCATTAAGTTTTGACGTTTGCCTGATCTCTTGTTGTTGATACGGGCGCAATTCATATCTTTGTCTGAGAGTTGATGAGCAACTTGCATGCCATATTTTGGAAATATCAATTTATACCAACAAAATAAGCGCGTTATAATTTTTTAGGGGCTCTGGGCCATAGGCATGAATAACAAAATTGTAAATTTATTTGACAATTTTGTAGTATAGATTTTTCCAAGTTCGTGTTTTTGCGTTTTGATCCTATTGGCTGTGGGCCGGGTTTAAAAAAAGGGAAAATGAGTGGGGTCCAGGCAGGATTCCGAGGATTGCAAGACTGTAAAACGAGGCGCTGCGGTGCAAAAATGTGAAAAAATCCGTATTGTTTTTTTTCAATGGTTAAAAATTTTTTATAACTATTTGAAAATAAAAGGATAATAAGTTTGCTGAGAAGAATTTTCCGCCAATGGCACGCTTTTGACCATGGAAAAAGGCATCCGGGTTTTCAGGTTATTTTAAACAACATTATCAGGAGGAACGGGAAAGGCTGGGGGGTTAAGTCTGCTCTTGACTCTTTTGTTTCAGAAGTCAAAAGAGTCAAGAGCAGACTTAACCCCTACGGGAACAGGTATTCCAGGGAGGAAAGCCTGTCCTCAATTGCCATCTCCAAAAGCTTGGAAAAGGAATCGAGGATGATAACCGCGTTGGCATCCGCATCCTTTACGCTGACACTCCGGATCCGGGCGATGATGCCGGTGTTGACATCCTGGACCATCTGTAGCCGGCTGCTCAAGTGCCTCATTTCAAGATCCGGCTGACCGCCGCGCTTGTGTTCAAAGTACTGTTGCAGGAGATAGACGGACGCGGAGCGGAAAAGCGTTTCCTCACTGGTGGAAAACGGCAGGTGGAACCGGGCCATGGGCTTGTAAAAGCTCATGACCGGGCAGTCGCTGGTGGCCATCACAATGCCCAGGATCGAATAAAGGCCATCCTGAATCCGGGTGTCCTTCATGTAGGTGCGCTCCGGGGTTACGCATTTGACCCGGCATTTTTCTATGGAAAGCCGACCCTTAAAATTATCCACGAGCTCTGCGATATTCACGGCAATGGGACAGTAGGGATGTCGATCTTCACTTAAAGAACAGCAGCTGCATTGTTTATGCATGAGTTTCGTCCAGTCGGGTCTGGTCTTGCGGCTGAAATTCACCAGCGACAAGGTGACCTTATCGAGCACCACTTCAAATTCCTGGCGGTTTCCGCTGTGAAATTGAAATTCATACTGAATCGTATAATGGTTGTTGCCATCCATTGGAACCTGCCTGCAATTTGTTGGTATACCCCCGGCCTACCCGCCCTGCACCGGCTGAAACAGGCGCACCCGGTCACCGTCTGTCAGCTTCCGGCCTTGATCCGCGATTATGCCGTCTATGACAGGCACGACATTCTCCCGGGCAAGGCCCAGATGCCCGAGCAAAGCTGAAATATCAGTTCCCTGCCGAAGTTCCACCGGATATCCCTGCTGCGGATCGTAGCCTGTAAACCGCCGCGACAGCGTTCCATATAAGTAGACGGTGACAGTGATCATCCGGATTCAATAAAAGCCCTGACAAACATTTTATCCATCGCCTAAAAATTATAAACATGATCCAGATCTTCGTCTTCCACCAGAAATACCCTGTTGTGCGGCGGAAGGGGTTCTTCCCGGAAAAAACGGGGCAGGCGGTCGTCCTCGCGGGTTATGCCTGCCCGCCGGTTAAACTCCCGCTCGGTTTTCAGCACCCGTTTGCCCATTTCGGTCATGACATCTTTGCCCAGGGATGTGCCGG
>JBKHJS010000248.1:0-2736 GCA_046537995.1 Desulfobacterales bacterium | reverse complement strand
CGGGTGTCACCGCCGGCATCTTCGATCTGGATGACAATATCCGGATCCGGGCTTTGCTCCGGCAGGCGTTCGGCCCATTCCACGACGACCATGTGGCTGCCGGAAAGAATTTCGTCCAGGCCGATGTCTGCGAGTTCACCCGGGTCTTCGATCCTGTAGAGGTCCACATGATACAGGGTCCTGCGGCCCGGGTATTCATTGACCAGGGTGTAGGTGGGGCTGGTAACCGGGATGTTTTCGGCCACCCCCAGGCCCCGGGCCAGGCCCTGGATGAAAACGGTTTTGCCCGCACCCAGGTCCCCGTTTAAGCCGATGATAAAGGGACGGTCCAGCAGTCCGCCCAGGTGGCGGCCCAGGTTAAACGTGTCCAGGGCGCTTTTGGTTTCAACGCGCAGCTGCATAATCAATTCCCGTCAAAACATTGGATAGCAGTCATGGGTGATATCCTTGAATGTGCCGTCAATGACCTGCCTGATGGTTTCGGGTATATAATTCATGACATCGGTTGCAATGTATCCGAAGGGGCCGCGGGTTTGGCGCATAAGGTCGGCAGCGGCCCCGTGCAGGTAAACCCCCAGGTGGCAGGCGCTTTCAGCCGTTATCCCTTGTGCGAGAAAGCCCGCGATCATGCCGGTGAGCACATCACCCATGCCGCCCGAGGCCATGCCCGGGTTGCCGGTGGGATTGACAAACGCCCGGCCGTCCGGGTGGGCAACCACCGTGCGCGCGCCTTTGAGCACCAGGTGAACCTGGTGGCTTTGGGCAAATTCCCTGGCAGCGGCGATGCGGTCTGACTGGATGTCCGCCGTACCGGTATCTGCCAGCCGCGCCATTTCCCCGGGGTGCGGGGTGAGGATCACTTCTGAGCGCTTTTTGGCAAGCACCGCGGTGTTTGCCGCCAGGTTGTTGAGCCCGTCGGCATCCGCCACTACGGGCACCGGGCTTTTTTCAATCAGCATGTGCACGAGTTTTTCCGTGTCCTTTTCCGTGCCCATGCCCGGCCCCAGGGCCAGGCAGGATTTGTCTGAAAGCAGGGAAAGGATTTCCTCTGCGTTATTCCCGCCCAGAAATCCGTTTCCGTTGTCATCCAGGGGATGGGTCATGGCCTCGGTGGCCTGGGTTTCGATCGACGGGTTCAGGCTTTGGGCCACCGCCAGGGTCACCAGGCCGGCCCCGGTGCGCAGTGCGGACATGGCGGTCATGGCCGCGGCCCCGGTTTTGCCGGTGCCGCCGGCTGCGGTCAGCACGTGGCCGGTCTGCCCCTTGTGGGCCTGCAGGTCCCGGGGGGAAATCTGTGAACGGATCTTTGCCGCGGTCAGCAGTTGATTTTTCGGGTCCACGTACTGGACGATATACGGCGGAATGCCAATGTCGATCACCGAAAGCCGGCCCGTGTACTCGGCCCCTGGAAGCAGCATGTGGCCGAGCTTGGCAAAGCCGAATGTGGCCGTGGCATCTGCCTGTACGCATATGCCGCAGGGCCGGCCGGTCTCGGTGTGCAGCCCGGAGGCGATGTCCACGGAAAACACGGGTGTTCGCGCATTGTTCATGAAATCGATGACTTCCCGGAAATACCCCTGGACCTCGGAATCCAGGCCGGTGCCCAGTATGGCGTCCACAAGCAGGTCCCGGCCCGCGATTTCCTCCTTGTACTGGGAAAAGGAAAGCTCGTCAGGCAGTTCAATAATCGGGATGCCCAAGGTTTCCACCAGGTTGAAGTTGGCTTCGGCATCGCCTTTGAGCCGGCCGCGTTCGGCCAGCAGGTATACCGCGACATCCACGCCGTGCTGGTGCAGATACCGGGCGATCACAAATCCGTCTCCCCCGTTGTTGCCTTTTCCCGCGATCACGGCCACAGACCGGGTGTATACGTCGGGCCAGTTCTGAAATATCACCCGGGTGGCCCCGCGGCCGGCGTTTTCCATGAGCAGCCGGCCGGGCAGTTCGAAGTTCTCGATGGTCCGCCGGTCCATGTCCCGCATTTCATCTGCTGTCAGGAGATACATTACAGCTCCTTTATCAGGTTCCGCATTTCCCGGACCGCTTTTTCCATGCCCGTGAGCGCGGCCCGGGAGACAATGCTGTGGCCGATGCTGAATTCGTCAATAATCCGGTGTCCGGCAAAAGACTGAATCGTGTTGTAGCACAGGCCGTGGCCCGCGTTTACGCCCAGATCCATGTGGTGTGCCAGCCGGGCGGCTTCCATGACCTCGGAAAACCGGCGCTGTTTTTCATCTGCGTCCGGGGCGTCGCAAAAGGCGCCGGTGTGGATTTCCACCATGTCCGCGCCCGCATCTGCCGAGGCCCGGATCTGGCTGCTTTCCGGATCCACAAACAGGCTGACGGCAATGCCTGCGGCCTGAAGCGTTTTCACCGCCTGTCCCACGGATTCGGCAAGGCCATGTACGTCCAGTCCGCCCTCGGTGGTCAGCTCGTTTCTTTTTTCCGGCACCAGGGTGACAAGATCCGGCTTTACATCTGCGGCAATTTCGAGCATCTCGTCGGTTGCCGCCATCTCCAGGATCAGCCGGGACAAAACGGTTTTTCTCAGCAGGTACACATCGCGGTCCTGGATGTGACGGCGATCCTCGCGCAGGTGAACAACAATGCCGTCTGCGCCCCCGAGTTCGGCCAAAGCGGCCGCATGCACCGGGTCCGGGTACCGGGTGGACCCGCCCCGGGCCTGGCGCAGGGTGGCGATATGATCAACGTTGACTGCTAAACCAGACATGGGTC
>JBKHJS010000247.1:0-2756 GCA_046537995.1 Desulfobacterales bacterium | reverse complement strand
GGCTGCCAACAGCAGCCCTTTACCACCCGGCCTGCAGAACCAGGTTGGCAATAATGCCGTCTCCGCCCAGGGTGTCGACCAGCCCGGTTCTGGCGCCCGCCACCTGTCTGCCGGAATCCGCCAGATCGCCCCGGAGCTGGCGCACGATTTCGCAGGTTTGAGAGGCGCCGGTGGCACCGATGGGATGCCCCTTGGCCTTCAGCCCGCCGGATATGTTGATGGGGATTTTCCCGCCGATTTTCGTGTCCCCGTTTTCCCAGAGGCGGCCGCCTTCTCCGGACTGTGCGAAACCGAGGTTTTCTGCGGCAATGATGGAGGCAATGCTGAAGCAGTCGTGCAGTTCGCAGATATCAATGTCCTGCGGCGTGACCCCGGCCATCTCGTAGGCCTGCTTCACCGAAAGTTCCCTGGCCCGGATGCGGGGCAGGTAGGGGGCCTGTGCGCTCAGTCGGGGCGAGGAGGACTGGCCGAGGCCGGTGATATAAACCGGTTTGTCGGTCAGTTTTTTTGCCGCCTCTTCCGAGGCCAGGACCAGCACGGCCGCCCCGTCTGAAAACGGGCAGCAGTCCAGAAGCCGCAGGGGTGAGGCTACCATAAAACCGCCGGAGACCTGCTCCGGAGTGATCTCCTTGTGCCTGAACTGGGCATGCGGATTTTTGGTGCCGTAATAATGGGACTGTACCGAAACCAGCGACATCTGTTCCCGGAGTTTTTCCAGGGGCACATTGTAGGTGCTGGCGTACAAATGGGCCAGCAAGGCAAAAAAGCCCGGGAACGTCAGGCCGGGGGCGAATTCGTACTTGGCCTCCGCGCCCATGGCAAAAGTGCGGGTGGCAAGCGGGGTGCCCATGGCCGTGGCTTTTTCGGTGCCGCCGACAACTACGATGTCATAGAATCCCGAAGCCACCCACATGAACGCATCCCGTATCGCCACTGTTGCAGAGGCGCAGGCGCCTTCAAAGCGGGTTGCGGGCACATTGTGAAAACCAAGCTCGTTTGCGATAAAGGACTGGAGCATTCCCTGGCCCTCGGCAAAGTCGCCGAACACGTTTCCGCAAAACAGGGCCTGGACCTGCTGCGGGCCAAGATCGCATTCTGCCATGGCCTCGGTGGCTGCCTCGCAGAACAGTTCGATTTCGGTTTTCGGCAGCTCGGATCCGAATTCCGTGTGTCCGGTGCCGACTACGGCTACTTTTCGCATGGTGTTTTCTCCTGGTTGCAGATTTAAAGCGCCCTTTATTTCGCCTGCATCCGCATGGCCGAATCCAGCCGGATGGTTTCTCCGTTTAAAACCGGGTTGCCGAGAATGGAGACCACCATCATTGCAAATTCTGCCGGCCGGCCGAAACGGGAGGGAAACGGCAGCTGCTGCTGCAGGGACTCCCGCGCCTTGTCCGGAAGGGCGGCAAACATCGGGGTGTCAAAAAGCCCCGGTGCGATGGTGACCACCCGGATGCCCGTGTCTGCGAATTCTCTTGCCATGGGCAGGGTCATGCCGACAATGCCGGCCTTGGAGGCTGCATATGCCGCCTGGCCCACCTGGCCTTCAAAGGCGGCCACGGATGCCGTGTTGATCACCACGCCCCGCTCGCCTTCAGTGTTGGGCGTGTTTTCCATCATCCGGGCCGCGGCCAGCCGGGTCACGTTAAACGTGCCCACCAGGTTGACCTGGATGGTCTTGGTGAATTTGTCCAGCGGCATGGGTCCCTTTTTGCCAACCACCTTTGCCGGGATGCCGATGCCCGCGCAGTTGATCACGCCGTGAATCGCACCGAAAGCCTCCATGGTCTTGCTGACCCCGTTTTCCACGGAATCTTCATCGGCCACGTCGGTTCGGCAGTAAATGGCGGCATTTCCCAGTTGTTCGGCCAGGGCCTGGCCCTGCTCATCTGCGAGATCAAAAATGGCCGCTTTGCCGTCTTCCCGGACCAGGCTTTCAACCACAGCCTTGCCCAGGCCGGATGCCCCGCCGGTTACAATAAACGTGTTTCCCCTGGTTTCCATGATTCCTAATTCTCCCTGCTTGTTTGGTTTGAAATTCCGTGTGAAATAATTTCACACAAGTCGTCCGCACACTGATCCGCCGGAATTTCACCTCCGAAGATCACCCCGGGCAGGCAGAGGTGCTCAATGCCGCCCAGTATTACCTGGCGAATCTGGTGCGGTGCGATATCGTTTCGAATTTCACCGGCACTGATCCCCTCCTCGATGAGCTCGAGGATCATCTTCCCGTAGTCCTGCACGATCCGGTAGCTTTCGCTTTCAAAATAAGCCGGGTAGTTTCGGACTTCCAGCAACAGGATCTTGGCAATTATCCGGTTTTGCGCGTAATAGTGGATGTGTCCCCGGATCAGGCCATGCAGCTTGTTCAGCGCCCCGCTGATGTCTTCGACGTCTTTTTTTATCTGCAGTACCAGCGCCTTCAGGTCGTTTGCCAGCACTTGGTGAAGCAGCCCCCGCTTGTCCTTGAAGTAGCGATAAATCAGCGCTTCGTTGACCCCTGAGGTCCGGGCGATTTCAGCAGTGGTGATAGAGTTGAAGTCCTTGTGCTCGAGCAGCAGGCGCAGGGCGTTTTCAATTTTGACCTGCCCGGGCGGGACCTGTCGGGCCGCTTTTTCGAGTTCCATCTGGCTTTCAGCCTGAAAGTGCATGGTTGATGAAAAGTAAAACTTACTTACATATTGTAAACAGATTCTACCCGAACCATACAGTTTGTCAAGAAATGAAGTTTCCCATCCAACTCGGAATCGGTATCG
>JBKHJS010000246.1:0-2769 GCA_046537995.1 Desulfobacterales bacterium | reverse complement strand
GCACAGTCAGCACGGACAAATACATCAAGGCCCTGATGGATATCAGCCGGGCCATTAACTCGGATCTGTACTTGGAGGAAATCCTCAAGCTCATCGTCATGGTCACGGCCAAGGTCACGGGCGTGGAGATCTGCTCCTTGTGGCTGATAGAGGAAAACGAAAACCCGCCGCGCCTCCGGCTCAAGGCCACCCAGACCATTGAGCCGGCCTATGTCAAGGACCGGGTGTTAAACATAAACGAGGGCGTGGTGGGGCACGTGGCCTCTGAGAAACAGCCTCTGATCGTCCGGGACGTGCTGACCGAGCCGAGGTTCAAGGAAAAGGAAATGGCTCGCTCCCTGAGCCTTAAGTCCCTTGCCAGCGTGCCGCTTCTGCTTCGCGACGAACGGGTCATCGGCGTGCTCAACTGCTTTACGGCCGAGCCCCATGATTTTACTGACACGGAAGTCAACCTGATCACCACCGTGGCCAACCAGGCGGCAGTGGCCATATCCAACTCCGAACTGATCATCAAGACCAAGGTCATCCAGGAAGAGCTCGAAACCCGAAAGCTCGTGGAAAGGGCAAAAGAGGCCCTGATGCAAAGAAGCGGGATGGATGCGGACGAGGCCTACCGCCGCATTCAGAAAAAAAGCATGGATTCAAGAAAATCCATGCGCAGCATTGCCGAGGCGATCCTGCTTTCAGAAGAGCTTTACTGAACGCGGGGCCTGGCGCAGGCAGACAAAAAGTCTTGACAGATTTGTCATCCCTTATTAATTAGTTTAAATTATCTTGCACAATGGCGTGTAAGATACACTTATAAGTTTTTAAGACAATGGCGTCTCTATACAAGGGTGTGGAGGCGCTTTTTTTCGCCCGCGGGCGGATATCATATAACCTTTTGGAATAATAAAATATAATAAATTCTTCGTCCGATTCAAAAACAAAGGAGGAATCCATGACGGAAATGCGGTTTTCCAAAAACAACGATGTCCTCGGCACCACAAACCGGGGCAACCCCACGGAATCCAGCCTGTGCACCCTGTGCCGGGCCGACTGCCAGGGCAAATGCGAGACCTTTTTGTCCAGTCTGGTGGGCAGAAAACTGCTTTACCCCAGAAGCTTCGGCATCGTCACAGCCGGGGCCAATAACACCACCCACGTGGGGGCTTCCTACAATTCGCTGCGAATCCAGGGATACGCCTACGGTTCACACGGTCTTTCCTCGGGACTTTCCAACGATCCGGATGACTGCATTTTTCCCAATGTGAGCCTGGAAACCGAGTTCGGCCGGGAAATCAAAACCAAGGCCCGGATTCCCCTTATGACCGGTGCGCTGGGATCGACTTTCGTGGCCGCCAAATACTGGGATTCTTTTGCCATCGGCGCCTCCCTGGTGGGCATCCCCGTGGTTATCGGCGAGAACGTGGTCGGGGTGGACCGGGAATCGGAAATGGCAAACGGCCGGATTACAAAGGCGCCGGAACTCGACCGCCGGATTGAAAGCTATCTGCGCTACAACGACGGCTACGGCGCAATCATCGTGCAGATGAACGTGGAGGACACGCGCAACGGGGTGGCTGAATACATTGCGGAAAAATACGGCAACAAGTGTATCCTGGAACTCAAGTGGGGACAGGGCGCAAAAGACATCGGCGGAGAAATCCAGGTCACCAGCCTGGATTACGCGATCTTTCTGAAAAACCGTGGCTACGTGGTGGACCCGGACCCGGAAAAGCCGTCTGTCCAGGAAGCCTTCAACCACGGCTCCATTTCCTCATTTGCCCGCCACAGCCGCCTGGGCGCCACCGACCTGGGCCGGGTGGACCAGGTCAAAGAAGAGTTCATGAAAAGCGTGGACTACCTGCGGAGCCTGGGATTCAAGCGGATTTCGCTCAAGACCGGCTCCTACGGCATGGAGGAACTGGCCATGGCCATCAAGTTCGCCACCGACGCCAGGCTCGACCTGCTCACCATTGACGGGTCCGGCGGCGGCACGGGCATGAGCCCCTGGAACATGATGCAGAGCTGGGGCGTGCCTTCCCTGCAGCTGCATTCAAAAGCCCATGAATATGCCGGCCTCCTGGCCGCCAGGGGCGAGGAGGTCGTGGACCTGTCCTTTGCCGGCGGCTTCGCGCTGGAAGATCATATCTTCAAGGCCGTTGCCCTGGGAGCGCCCTACACCAAGCTGGTCTGCATGGGACGGGCCATCATGATCCCCGGATTTCTGGGCGCAAACATCGAGGGTGCCGTTAACCCGGACCGCAGGGAAAAGGTTGCCGGCAACTGGGACAAGCTGCCCAAGACGGTCAGTACGCTGGGAAGCACGCCCGAGGAAATCTTTGCCAACTACTATGACGTGGAGGCCAAGGTGGGCAAGGATGAAATGAAGAACATCCCCTACGGCGCCATCGCCTTCTGGACCCTTTCAGACAAGCTGGCCTGCGGGATGCAGCAGCTCATGGCCGGGGCCCGCAAATTTTCCCTGCCCGAAATCGAGCGCTCGGACCTGTTTTCCGGCAACCGCGAGACCGCCGAGATCACCGGCATCCCGCACGTGTGCGATGCCAACGATGAAAGCGCAAAAAAGATCTTAAAGAGCTGATCCCCCGAGGCCCGCGCACCGGAGGATTCAACAAAAAGCCCGCAGCCGGAGGATTTCCCGTGCCTGCGGGCTTTTTTTCCGGGCGCCCCTGCTTGCCAAACCGACTGATTGCATTCCGGGCATAATTGTCATATTATAAAATTGGCGGTTTCATAAAAAAGCTGTTTATCCCGCCCAGGCGG
>JBKHJS010000057.1:0-12223 GCA_046537995.1 Desulfobacterales bacterium | reverse complement strand
CCGATACCGATACCGATACCGATACCGCTAGGAGCAAACCACCATAACAACAACCTGACAACTGTTCACCGGAAAAATGCCGCGCAAATGCGCTGTACTCTTGCCTGACAGGTCCGGATCTGATATGGAAGAAAAAATTTGCCAAACACCTCTGAATTCAAGGAAGATATATGAACACCCGAAAACCCGCCGATACCTCGGCAGTGGATCAAATCTGGCGCTTTTTCGCCTCGGTACGGCTCTCAGTGGTACTGCTGTTGAGCCTGGCGGTTACATCCGTCTTTGGCACTGTCATTCCGCAGAATGCGGACCCGGCCGAATACCAGCACAAATACGGACCTGTGTTTTACGCTGTTTTTGACGCGCTGAACCTGTTTGACATGTATCATTCCTGGTGGTTTCGGCTGCTGCTTTGCCTGCTGATCGCCAACCTGGTGGTCTGCTCCATCCAGCGGCTCAGCTCCACCTGGAAGGTCATTTTTCCGAAAACTCCAAAATACCAGCCCGAGCGCTTCCGCAAATCCGCCGGACGCCTTGAGTGGCCGGTGCAGGGGGCAAGCCCGGAAGATCTGGAAAAAATCTATGAGCCCTATATGCGCAAGCACTTCACCAACATCCGGGTGGAAAACCGGGAATCCGGAGAAGGCTTTCTCATATTCGGCGAAAAGGGCCGCTGGACGCGGCTGGGCGTCTACGGGGTGCACTTCAGTGTGCTGCTGCTGATGCTCGGCGGGCTCATCGGCTCGATTTTCGGGTTCGAAGGAAACATGAACGTACCCGAGGGCGAAACCCGGCAGACGTTTTCATTAAAAACCGCGGAGCAGAACCGGAAGCTCGATTTTGCCATACGGTGCGACGACTTTACCGTATCCCACTATCCCTCGGGCCGGCCCAGGGAATTCAAATCCGATATCGCGATCGTTGAAAACGGCGAGGTGGTCATGGAGCGCAAACTCCGGGTCAATGATCCCATCAAATACCGGGGCATAAAAATATTTCAATCCACTTACGGGGAAATACCCGCAGAGAAATTTTCACTCCAGTTCACGGATAAAGATTCCGGCATGCAGTTCCAAAAAGAGGCCGCCATCGGTGAACCCATAAAGATGCCCGGCGACAGCGGCACCCTGGTGATTCAAAAGTATGAAAGCAACTTCGCTTTTCGCGGTCACAATTTCGGACCCGCGTATATGGGCAGAATAGATCGCCCCGGGGAAAAAGCCATGCCAGTGGTGCTGGCCTTGAAGGTCCCCAATTTTGACAAGATGCTCCACGAAATGGGTTTTCGGCGCGGCGATTACTGGATCTCGGTCAAGGATGCAGAATTCCGGCAATATACCGGTTTGCAAATCACCCGGAACCCGGGCATCCCCTTGGTGTATGCGGGATTTGCGATCATGATTCTGGGCTGCTATGTCACGTTTTTCATGTATCACCGGAAAATGTGCATCGAACTGATACCGGAAAACCAGGGCACCCGGATTGCGGTTGCCGGCATCTCAACCCGGAACCGGGCGGCGGTGAAAAACGCTGCAAAAAAACTGGCCGGCAGGCTGGAAAAAATGTCCCCGGCCCGGCAATCGGCCTGATCCCGGGGACAACACAAACATAACCAGATTGGGATTTGTTATGCCAAACAGTGCGACCCTTATATCCATTGTCACCTTTATCTACGGCCTGGCTTTTGTATGCTACCTTGCCGCGTGGATATTTAAAAAAAGCCTGCCCGGCAGGCTGGGCACCGGTGTGATGATCGCGGCCGGAGCCGGAAATGCGGCAGGCTTTGTGCTTCGATGGGCTGAATCCTACCAGACGGGATACGGCTATGCACCGCTGTCCAACCTCTACGAGTCGCTGGTTTTCTTTTCCCTGGCAGTGGCCGGTATTTACCTGTTTATGGAATTCAAATACAAGGTCCGCACCATCGGCGTGTTTGCATCGCTGTTTGCCTTCCTGGCCATCGCCTATGCCGCGCTTCCGTCCGTGAACAGCGAAATCCAGCCCCTGATCCCGGCGCTGCAGAGCAACTGGCTTATTGCCCACGTGATCACCTGTTTTCTCGGTTATGCGGCATTTGCCATTGCCTGCGGCATCAGCATCATGTACCTGATTAAATCCATAGCCGGCCCGGAATCGGCTTCCGGCCCGGTTGCCCGGATGCCGGAACTGGAAACCCTGGATGACCTGACCCACCAGATGATCACCTTTGGTTTCCTGTTTTTGTCCATCGGCATCATTACCGGGGCCATATGGGCCGAGCAGGCCTGGGGGCGCTACTGGGGATGGGACCCCAAGGAAACATGGTCATTGATTACCTGGCTGATCTATGCCACACTGCTTCATGCCCGGCTCATGCGGGGCTGGACCGGCCGGCGGATCGCCTACCTTTCCTGCGTCGGATTTGTGGCCGTGTTGTTTACCTATTTCGGGGTAAACCTGCTGCCCGGGCTTCACAGTTACATATAGCCCGCAGCTGCAGGGAGGTTTTTCTATTTTTATTGACAATTTTGCCCAAACCCGATAATGGATTTTCCTTGGATGGTACCCCGAGGGTAGGTATTGAATATATTTGTAAAAGCAATCGTGCGGATTTAAGCATTAAGCCTGATGAACCCCAAACAGTTTTGACGGAGTACCCATGAGCACACAATCGGACAACCAACCCGTCCCCGCTGAAAACCGCGCCTCAGGCTGGGTGATCTTTGTTTTTTTTCTGATCGGACTGATCGCCAGCCTCATCTCCGGATGGATCGCCTTTCCAAACCTGCTTTACTCCACCAAGCAACAACCCTTTGACTTCAGCCACAAGACGCACGTTGAGCAGATGGACTGTGACTCATGCCACTTTTTCCGCGATGACGGCAGCTTCGCGGGCTCGCCTACGCTTGATGAATGCAAGAGCTGTCACTCGCACCCCATGAGCGACGATCCCGATGAGAAAAAATTCATCGAGGAGTATGTCAAAAAGGACAAGGAAGTGCCCTGGCTGATATATGCCGAGCAGCCGCCCTGCGTGTTCTTTTCCCATGCCGCTCATGTCAAGGGCGCGGACATGGAATGCCGGACCTGCCACGGCGACATCGGGGAGTCGACCTCCCTGCGGGCCTACCAGGAAAACCGGATTACCGGATACAGCCGGGATATCTGGGGCTACGGGATGCTCCGGGTCGGGGAGGCAAGGCACGGCCGCCGGCATAAAATGAACGACTGTGCGGAATGCCATCTGAAGGAAACCGGCAGCAAAGGCGACTGCTTCCAGTGTCATAAATAACCGGCGGCTTTTGGGTATACGATACAACGCACGCGATGTTGATATATTAACAAGGGGTAAATTCATGAAAATCGATCGCAGATGTTTCTTGTCACTCGTCATCGGGGGGGCTGTGGGAACAACCTTTACACCGGTGCCCTGGAAACTCACAGACGACATCGCCATCTGGACGCAGAACTGGTCCTGGACGCCGACACCCGAAAAGGGACCGAGCGTATACAAAAAATCGGTCTGCACCCTGTGCAACGGTGGGTGCGGCATCAACGTGCGAACGGTCAGGGGACTGGCCAAAACAATTGAAGGTCAGACCGATTACCCGGTCAACAGGGGCAGCCTCTGCCCGATGGGGATATCCGCCACCCAGCAGCTTTACGGGCCCTCGCGTATCCAGTCGCCTATGAAGCGCACCGGAGAGCGCGGCCAGGGGAAATGGGAAAAAATTTCCTGGGAGGAGGCTCTCTCCACGGTGTCGGAAAAGCTCGCAGAACTGCGGAGCCGGGAAAAACCGCACACCGTGGCCTGCATTGGGCAATCCGACCGGGGAACCGTGGCCTATCTGCTCCAGCGATTTTTAACCGCATACGGATCCCCGAATTTCATCCGGACGCCGTCATCCTTTGACGCCCAGGAGCAGGCGCTCTACCTGACCCAGGGAAGACTCGGCACAATCGGCTATGACCTGGCAAACGCTGAATTTATCCTGAGCTTCGGCTGCGCGCTGATGGACGGCTGGGGCACGGCCGGACAGATGCTTTCGGCATACGCGGATTTCAAGCGAAAAAACAAGCTCATCCAGGTGGAACCCCGCCTTTCGGACACTGCAGCCCTTGCCAATCAGTGGGTAGCTGCCAAACCGGGCACTGAATCCGCACTTGCCCTGGGACTGGCTCACGTGATTGTCCGGGACAATCTGTATAACAAGGATTTCGTTGAAAATTATGCCTTTGGATTCGAAGACTGGGAAGATGAAAACGGCACTGTGCACCAGGGATACAAAAGCCTGCTCAAAGAGTACCCGCCCAAAAAAGTCGCCGAGATTACCGGCATTGATAAAGGCACTATTGAATCACTGGCCCGCAGATTCGCCCGCGCCAAGCGTCCCGTGGCCATCTGCGGCCGGGGCAGCGGCATGGTGCCCGGCGGCCTGGATGAAGCCCTGGCGGTTTTTGCCTTAAACGCACTTGTGGGCAATATCAACCAGCCCGGCGGTATGACCTCCATACCAGAGCCCGATTACTGGCCGGAAATGCAAAGAGACAAGACCGCCTCCAACGGAATGCAGCAGCCCCGGGTTGACGGCGCAGAATCAGATCGGTTCCCCAATACCCGGTATCTGCTCAACCGGGTGCCCGAAGCCATCAACAGCGCCAAGGGGGAATCCCCGATACAGGCGCTGCTCGTGGCCGGGGGCAACCCGCTGTACACAATGGCCGACACAGAGACGGCCAAAAAGGCATTTGACGAAATCCCCTTCATTGCCAGTTTTTCCGCGTACATGGATGAAACCGCGCAATATGCCGACATCCTCCTGCCCAACCATCATTTCCTGGAGCGCTACGAGGATGTACCCACGCCCGCGGGCACGCCTACCCGGGTCATCGGCCTGAGCCGACCGGTGGTCAAGCCCCTGTATGACACCCGCCACATCGGGGATACACTCATTAAAATCGCCGGATCCCTGGGCGGTTTTATTGAAAACGCCTTCCCGTGGAAAAATTACGAGGAATTTCTAAAGGAAACGCTTTCCAATCAATGGGACAGTCTTGAAAAACAGGGATACTGGGTGGATCCGGAATTTATGCCCCCGGCCTGGGAAGATGCGTTTCAAACGCCTTCCGGGAAATACGAGTTTTATCCGAGCCAGCGCAACAATCCATCCGGCAAGGACGCAGACGCCCTGCCCGGATTCCGGCAGGTGGAACTGCCCGGAGACCCGGAAAAAATGCCGCTTACGCTCATGCCCTATGCATCCTCGCGGATCGCCGGGGGAGCAGTGGCCAATCCGCCCTTTATGACCAAGACCGTGGATACAGACGTGATCCGCGACAAAGACGTGTTCGTGGAAATCAACCCGCAGACGGCAAAAAAGCACGGTTTTTCAGAGGGAGATGCCGCTGTGCTCAAAACGCCCGCCGGCCAGGCCAGGGTGCGCATTCACCTGTTTGAAGGGCTCATGCCGGGCCTTGTGGCCATGCCTGCCGGACTCGGGCACACGGCGTTCAGCGATTACATTGCCGGCAAGGGCGCCAATGTCAATTCGCTGCTCACAGACGTGACCGATCCCGGCTCCGGCCTGAATGCAGGCTGGGGAATCCGGGCCTCGCTGGCCAAAGCATAAAATCACATCATCCTTGACATGTAACCCGATAAAGAGGTTTTTTAATGACAAAACAAGCACAACACACCAAGACAAAACGTTACGGGATGGTCATTGATCTGGACCGGTGCACCGGGTGCGGCGCCTGCATGGTGGCCTGCTATGCGGAAAACAACGTGCCGTTTCGAAAGGATGAAACCGACAAGATGCTGAGCCTGAACTGGCTCCGGGTGTTCAAGGTGGATAATGGAAAGCCGTTTCCGGACACGGAAGTCTGCTATATTCCCAAGCCCTGCATGCAGTGCGACGGCCGGCACATGGAAGGTCATTCCCCGTGTATCTCAGTATGCCCGGCCGTGGCCACGGATTACGATGAGCCCACGGGCATTGTCAGCCAGATTTATACCCGGTGCTTTGGCTGCCGCTACTGCATGGCCGCATGCCCCTACCATGCACGCAAATTCAACTGGTGGGATCCGGTATGGCCCGCGGAAATGGAAAAATATTTAAACCCGGACGTCTCTGCCCGGATGCGCGGTGTGGTGGAAAAGTGCTCATTTTGTTACCACCGGTACCAGAAAGCAAGAGACAAGGCCTATGTGGAAGGCCGGGATGAACTCGCGGAAAATGAATACCAGCCCGCATGTGCCGAGGCCTGCCCGACCCGGGCCATTACTTTCGGGGACCTGCTGAATCCCGAACATGAAGTCTATGAGTTAAGCCGCAGCAAGAAGGCTTTCCGGCTGCTTGAGAAGCTCAACACCAACCCCAAGGTCTATTACCTGACCTCAAAAAACTGGGTGAGACGCAAAGCAGACAACTACCTGGAAGGCGAGTCTCCGGCGGACAGCAAAGCGGGCCATAAAGCACAAACCGCATCCCATTAATTGATAAAAAACACCAAGGAGTGAACTGATCATGACGACACCGGCAATTCCCGAGGGTGTAAAACGCTGCTCCACCAGAAAATTTGCAATTTGGCTGGCGGTGGTCGGCGCCGTCCTGCTGTGGGGCGTCTATGCCATGTTCCTGGTCTGGTACAAGGGATTAAACCAAACCGGCATGAACGACGCCTATGGATTCGCTCTGTGGATATGGGCCGACCTGGCAGTGATCGCGCTTGGCGGCGGGGCGTTTTTTTCCGGATTTCTGACTTATATCATCGGAAAAAAGGAACTCAAAAACATCATCAACTATGCCGTGATTATCGGTTTTATATGCTATAGCTCCGCACTGCTGATCCTGGCCTTGGACATCGGCCAGCCGCTTCGCGGATGGTTTATTTTCTGGCATGCAAACGTGCATTCCATGTTAACGGAAGTGGCCTTCTGCCTGTCAGTCTATTTCGGGGTGCTCACCATCGAATTTATTCCGCTGGTGCTTGAAAACCCCAAGCTCAACCGGATTCCGTTTCTCCATCACTTAAGCCACAATCTCCACGAAGTCATGGCGGTATTTGCGGCCACCGGCGTATTTCTTTCCTTTTTCCATCAAGGATCGCTCGGCGGCGTGGCCGGCGTGCTTTACGGCCGCCCTTTTGCCTATAGAGAGGGGCTGCTGATCTGGCCCTGGACGTTTTTCCTCTTTACCTGGTCTGCCGCAGCGGTCGGACCGTGCTTTACCGTGATGGTGACCTGGCTGACCGAAAAAGTTACCGGCAAGAAGCTGGTCAAGCAGGAAATCTTTCAATTGCTGGGCAAGATATCCGGGTGGATGCTGCTGACCTACATGATTGTCAAGATCGCAGACACCTGGTACTGGGCCGTGGTGACGGCGCCTTCCAAGGGTTTTGCGTTCATGGATTTCTACACCAACAACCCGGTGTACGGCATCTGGATTTTAATCGCGGAGCTGGTGGTATGCGGTCTGGTACCGGCATTCATCCTGATTTCGCGCAAGGGCCGGGAAAACAACACCCTGCTTTACACCGCCATGATCCTGGCGGTGATCGGCATATGCATCAACCGCTGGGTCATGGTGCTCCAGGTCATGGCCGCACCGCTTCTGCCCTTCCAGGAATGGTACATGTACATGCCGACCTGGCAGGAAGTGGCCACCACGATTTTACCCGTGGCATACGGCATCATCCTGATCTCGCTGGCCCACCGGTATCTGCCGGTGTTTCCGCAGGAAAAAGAACTCAACCCCGGCAATTAAAGGCCGGTTAAATAAGGAGGCAGATTATGTTTCCATTTATATTTGAATGGGCATGGGACATTTCCCACCTGGTATTCATGGGTGCCCTGTGGTATGCACTGTCAATTATCGGCGCCGGGCTGACCTACTGCATCATCAAGTCGCTATATGACACGGCCACACAGGAAAACGGCGAGAGCTCGCACCATTAGAACTATAGATGCAAGCTATGCTTTCTTTTTTCTGATCCAGCAAGTCAAAAAGCGTCACACAAACGCTGCTGCCGTCGCGTGTGGCGCTTTTTTTATGCACGGCATACGGTGTCGCCGGGAGCATGACGCGCTGTAGGGGCGAACCTGTGTGTTCGCCTTTTTCCCCGGGCGAACACACAGGTTCGCCCCTACAGATATACGAATGTCAATGTCTGCATGCTTTTGCAAAAATTAAAAAATCAACACCATATATACAAGAAATCAAAATAAGGACACCTGCTTCGTGTTCTTCGTGGTCAAATACGGAAAATTAGAGGCGATAAAAGTTGGATGCGATTGTAATTAAAGGCGGCCGCGCCTTAAACGGCGAGGTACGGATCAGCGGGGCCAAAAACGCCGCTTTGCCCATGCTGGCAGCCACCCTGCTGGTTGGGGGCAAATTTCACTTTTCCAATGTACCGGATTTAAAAGATATTGAAAGCATCCTGCAGCTCCTTGCCACGATCGGCGCAGAGGTGGACCGGCAGGGCGAAGAGGTCACTGTTGATACCCGTGGGGTGGACAATTTCGAGGCCCCTTACGAACTGGTGCGCCGGATGCGGGCCTCCGTACTCGTACTCGGCCCTCTTCTGGCCCGGCTGAAACGGGCCCGGGTCTCCCTGCCGGGCGGATGCGCCATCGGCGCGCGCCCCATTAACATGCACCTGGAGGGCCTTGAGCGGCTGGGCGCGGAAATCACCCTGGAGCATGGCTATGTGGAGGCCGCGGCAGAAACCCTGACCGGCGAGGAGATCTTTTTTGACGTGCCCACGGTAACTGGCACGGAAAACCTGATGATGGCCGCGGTTTTTGCCAAGGGCACCACAGTGCTGAGAAACGCGGCCCGGGAACCGGAAGTCACCGCACTGGCCGACATGCTAAACCGGATGGGGGCGCAGATTTCCGGGGCAGGCACCCCGAATATCACCATTTCCGGCGTGGAAACCCTTGCGCCGGTTGCAGCAGAAATTATCCCGGACCGCATTGAGGCGGGCACCTACATGGTGGCAGCCGCCCTTACCCAGGGGAACATCCGGATTACCCGGGCAGAGCCGGATCACTTGAAACCCGTCATTGCCAAGCTCCGGGAATCCGGCGCCGGCGTGGAGCTATCCCCGGATGCCATCACGGTCACGGGCAGCCGGCCCGTTTGCAGCGTTGACATCAAGACCCTTCCCTTCCCCGGCTTTCCCACGGACATGCAGGCCCAGTTCATGGTGCTCATGAGCATTGCCAACGGCCTTAGCGTGATCACCGAAACCATTTTTGAAAACCGCTTCATCCACGTGCTCGAGCTCCAGCGCATGGGGGCGGATATCCAGATCTCGGGCAACCACGCCATGATCAAGGGCGCGGAAAAGCTCTCCGGCGCCCCGGTCATGGCCTCGGATCTGCGCGCCAGCGCGTCCCTGGTGCTGGCCGGGCTGGTGGCCGAAGGCACCACGCGAATCAGCCGGGTATACCACCTGGATCGCGGTTATGAAGCCATTGAGCAGAAATTCGGTCAACTGGGCGCAAACATCAAGCGGATATCTGAAACCACTTCTTCGTAAAACTCCGACATCCCGGACATGGACCCTGCTGAAAATCCAAAGCGTAATCCGGGAAATCAGCCGGATCGTTTCTATCACCGGCCCCTGCTCCCGCTGCTGCTTGCATTTATCGCGGGCATTGTCCTGGCCCGCTTTTTCCCGTATTCCGGCATACTATACCGGATTGCCATGCCCTTTGCCGCCGGGTCAGCTGCCTGCGTGCTCTACCTGCTTGCCCGGTCCAGGCCGGCGCGGCTGTCGCCGCTGGTACTGCTCTTTGCACTTGGCGGGCTTGCCCATGCGCCCTGGCAGGCGCCCTTTTTCCCGCCTGACGGGGCGCTTTGTCACCTGGAAGCCGAATATGCAAACATTCGGGCGACAATCACGGGGCCGCCGCAAAGCGAATCCTTTCGCACAAAATGCATTCTGGACAACCTTGCGGTCGAATCAAAGGCCGGCGGCCCGCATGGCCTGCAGGGCCGCATCCAGGCGGCATTTTACGGCGACTGCCCGGAACTGCTGCCCGGCGACCGGGTTGCGGTACACGGCAGGCTGCGGGAATTTAAGAATTTCAACAACCCGGGCGGATTCGACTACCGCCGGTTCATGGCGGATCGCAATATCTGGGGCGCCTTGTATGCCAAGGGCGAGTATGTTGAAATCCTGTCCGCAAACAATGCCCGGGATAACGTGTTTTCCGGCATCCATTGCTTCCGAAAGCAACTGAACGGATCAATTGAGCAGGTCAGCAGCGGAGAAACCGCTTCCGTGCTCTCTGCGCTGATTGTCGGCAAAAAGGACGGGATTGATTCCGAGTTGCGCCAATCTTTCAACCGCGCCGGAGCCAGTCATCTTCTGGCAATTTCCGGGCTGCACGTAGGAATCGTGGCGACCTGTGCCTTTTTCCTGTTCAAATGGCTGCTTTCATGGTGCCCCCCGCTTCTGCTCCGCGGATGGGCCGGCAAGTGCGCAGCCCTGCTGACCATTTTTCCGGTGGTGGCCTATGGGATGCTCTCCGGCATGTCGCCTTCCACTCAGCGGGCCATGATCATGGTCCTGGTCTTTTTGGCCGCCCTGATCCGGGATAAGCCGTATGATCCGGCAAATACCCTGGCTGCGGCCGCCCTGTGCATTCTTGCCGTTTATCCGCCCGGGCTGTTTTCCGTCTCATTCCAGCTCTCCTTTGCCGCGGTAAGCGCCATCTTTTTCGGGCTATACCTGTTTTCAGGGGTCATGTCCCCGGCCCGGCCGACGGTTAGCCCCGCGGCCCGGCTGGCTTACCGAATCCGCGCATTTATGCTCATTTCCGTGTTTGCCATCGCCGGCACCCTGCCGCTGGTCCTGCATTACTTCAACCAGGCCGCGATCACCGGAGTGGTCTCCAACCTGATCCTGGTACCCTGGATCGGATTCGCGGTCGTGCCGGCCGGACTGGTCAGCGCCGGGGTGTCTGCTTTTTCCCCGGCTCTTGGCACATGGTGTTTCAGCCTTGCCGCGCAAATCCTGCAGCCTGCCATATCACTGGTCCATACCTTTGCCGGACTTCCTTTCGCCTCCTTTCGCACGGTCACCCCCACTGTCCTCGAGGCGGGATGCGCCTATGCGATAGCTGCCTGCGGCGGCCTGATGTTTTTCCGCCGGTATCAACAAACCCGAAAACGACTGTTCATAATAATCTGCACACTTGGAATCGTCATTGCCGCGGATGCGGGATACTGGATCCACCGACGCTTTTTGCATACGGACCTGCGGGCCACGGTACTTGATGTGGGACAGGGGCACGCCTCGCTGCTGGAGTTTCCGGGGGGAGGGACCATACTCATTGACGGGGGCGGGTTTTCAGATAACAGCGTATTTGATGTGGGCGCCAGGATCGTGGCCCCGTATTTATGGCAAAACAAGATCCGGACCATTGACACGGTGGTGCTCTCCCACCCGGATACGGACCACTTGAACGGCCTGCTTTTTATTCTGGAAAACTTCCGGGTCAAGCGGGTCATCAGCGCGTACGCAGATGCGCAGAGCCCGGCCTGTCAGCAGTTTGACCGGATCATCAGCGACCGGCAGATTCCGCATCCCGATTTTAAACGCATCCGCCGCACCCGTAGGATCAATGATGGCGCGGAAATCCGCATCCTGTATCCGGAACAAAACCCGGAAACCAGATGCAAAAAATGCCCGGGGACCAACAACTGCTCGATTGTCGTAAAGGCTTCTTACAGGGGCCGCTCCATCCTGTTTCCCGGCGACCTGGAAAAATGCGGAGAATCCGGGCTGATCAAGCAGGCTGCCCGTGACATTGACGCCGATATTTTGATTGCCCCGCACCACGGGAGCAAATCATCGTCGGGCAGAGAATTTATCGCAGCCGTGGATCCGGACACGGCAGTCATACCGGTCCGGCAAAGCTATCAGGGACTGCCATCGCCCGAGGTGCTTGAAAGATATCGACAGCATGGCTGCCGGGTGCTGCGCACGGATCTCCACGGGGCTGTGCGGATTGGGATCGACTCTGATGGTGAAATGGAAATTCAGCCGACCATTGGCGGCAAATGAGGAAGGGGGGTTGAAAATCCGAAATTCGAATATCGAAATCCGAAACAAATTCGAAACCCGAATGATCAAATGAAAAAAACATCCGTTTTGGTTTTGGTCATTTGAATTTTGGTAATTCGAAATTGTTTCGGATTTCAGATTTCTTGCTTCGAATTTGCTG
>JBKHJS010000245.1:0-2777 GCA_046537995.1 Desulfobacterales bacterium | reverse complement strand
TAGGAAAACCCTTCGGCTTCCTGTGTGGATCCGTATTTTTCCCGGAGCTCCTCTATGGGCCCGGCATCCAGGGCCCGGGTGTAGCAGGCTTCCACGCAGTTGGGCACTTTGCCCTGCCCCAGCCGGTCCAGGCAGAAGTTGCACTTGCGCATTTTGGCATTTTCTTCCAGGCCGAACTGGGGCGCGTCATAAGGGCAGGCCTTCAGGCACTTGGCCCCGCACGCGTCCTTTCCGATGCAGGTCTCCGGATCCACGGTCACGACCCCGTTGTCCGCCTGCTTGTTGATGGCTTCCACCGGGCAGGCCTCGGCGCACACCGGGGACAGGCAGTGCCAGCACGGGCTGACCATGTAGCTGACAAATACATCCGGGAAGCTCCCTTTTTCCGTGTATAAAACCCGCATCCAGTTCTCCGGGCCTGCGGGCACGTCGTGCCAGTCCTTGCAGGCCACCTGGCAGGCGCGGCATCCCGTGCACCGGGTCTGGTCGAAATAAAATCCAATCTGCATGTCGGTTTCTCCTTTATGCCTTCTTGATTTCCACAAGACTGGTGTTCATGACGCATGCACCCCCGCCGGAATATGCGTCCCGGGTCAGGGTGTTGGCGCATGCCCCGCGGTCCACGCCCTTTTCATCCGGGTGATACCAGCTTCCCTCGAAAATGGCCACCACCCCGGGCATGATGCGTTCTGTGAGAAAGGCCGGCAGGGACACGGTGCCGCGATCATTGTAGACGAGCACCTCGTCGCGGTCTTCTATCCCCCGGGCTTTTGCGTCCCGGGTGTTGATCCACACCCGGTGCTCTTCGGTTTCCTTCAGCCAGGGCACCAGGAAAAGTTCGGAGTGCACCCGGTTTCTGGGATGCGGGGTGATAAGCTGCAGCGGGTACTGCCCGGCCAGGGAATCAAACCGGTCCTCTGGGGTGGGCATGTACTTCGGAATGGGCGGGCAGGCGGGGTTGTCCAGGTCTGCTGCGCGCCGGGAATAGATTTCGATTTTGCCCGAGGGCGTGGGAAACGGGTTGTTTTCCGGATCCGCGATCTGGTCGCGAAACGCCACGATCGGCTCTGGCAGGTCCACCCGGTGCACGCCCTTTTTGCGGAATGCCTCATAGTCGTCAATATGGGTGGTATACTCCGGGTTGTTTTCAAACAGGATTTTGAGCCATTCCTCCTCGGAGTGGGGGTTAAATCCTTCAATGCCCAGGCGCTCGGCCAGGTCCGAGGTGATCTCCAGGTCTGACTTGCACTTGCCCAGCGGCTGGATTGCCTGGTTGACCGCGGTGAAATAGGGCCCCGAGGGCCAGGGCCGGGTGAAATCGTTTCGCTCTGCCGCGCTGGTCACCGGAAAGATCAGGTCCGCGTACCGGGCCGTGGCCGTACAGAACAGTTCGCTGACCGCGATGAACTCGAGCTGTTTCAAGGCCCGGTCCGCCTTGTTGCTGTTTCCGATCTGGTTGACGTAGTTGTTGCACATGGACCACATCATTTTCACGTCCGAAGGATACCCGCCGTCCCTGCCTTCGAGAATGGCGTCCCAGAGGGTGTTGATATGGATGCGCTTTTTTACCCGCAGCCGGATGTCCAGGGTGCCCTTGACATTGGGGCCGTCGAGTTCAAATGGATTTTTGCCGGGCGGGATGGCGGACATGCGGAACATGTGGCCCACGGGAATGCCCATCAGGCCGCCGCCCGCGCTGCCGCCGGGCCGCCCCACATTGCCGGTCATGGCGCACAGGGTGGAAGCGCACCTGTTGTACTGCTCGCCCATGGCGCTTCTGGCCGGGCCCTGGCAGTCCATGAGTGCGGCCGGCTTGGTTGTGGCGTATTCCCGGGCCAGGCCTTCGATGGTTTCGGCCGGCACCCCGGAGATTTCAGCGGCCCAGGCCGGGGTCTTGTCCACGCCGTCTTCTTTTCCCAGCACGTAATCGGCAAACGCGTCAAACCCGGTGGTATAGGTGTCGAGAAATTCCCGGTCGTGCAGGTTTTCCTTTATCATGACATTAGCCATGGCCACCATGACCGCGGTATCCGTGCCCGGGTAGACGGGGATCCATTCGTGGGCCAGGGTTGCGGCCGTGTCGTGATACCGGGGATCGATGGCAATAATCCGGGCACCGTTTTCCCTGGCCCGGATCAGGTGATACATGGTGTTGGTGCCCGATATCATCCGGGCCGGATCCCAGCCCCACAGGATGATGAGTTTCGAGTTCATCATGTCTTCCCGGCTGTGGCCCACCATGACCGAGCCGTACTGGGTCAGCGAGGCCCATACCGCGCCTTCAGACGAGATGTTGCCGTAGTGGGTGACGTATCCGCCATACTGGTTAAGCAGCCGGGATGCGGCAAGTCCGCCGTTGTGCAGGCTGGCCAGGTAGCCGCCGCCTGTTGCCAGCAGAATGGCCTCGTTGCCGTATGTCTCCTTGATCCGGTTGAGCTCGCGGATAAAAATGTCATAGGCCTCGTCCCAGGTGATGCGTTCGAATTTACCTTCTCCGCGCTTGCCCACGCGTTTTTGCGGGTACAAAAACCTTTCCGGGTGGTGCACGTACTGCTTGTAGGCCCGGCAGCGCAGGCAGGTTCTGAGCTGATGGGGTTCGGGCGCATCATCGCCTTCCACGCGAAGGATTTGGTTGCCCCTGACGTGAAGCTTGATCGGGCATCGCCCGCCGCAGTCGTAGGTGGACGTGGTTCGCACGATGCGGGTGTCCGAACCGGTATCGGATTCCGGCGGATTCATGGTCATCCTCCTTTTCTGGATTCAGTGAAACGGGTCTG
>JBKHJS010000244.1:0-2815 GCA_046537995.1 Desulfobacterales bacterium | reverse complement strand
TCGTCTGCGAGTCTCGAAAAATTGCAGCAGTCAAGCCCCGCTCTACTTTACCACCCGCAGATGGCCCATTTCCCGCAGGCGCTGCCCCAGTTTCTGCACGAGGATCAATGCCGCATCGGAAATGTCCATGTCGCTTTTGCCGACCGCCTGGCAGCAGTCTGCCAGCAGCGCCGGGTTGCCGGAGGCAAGCCCGAACTGCTCGACAATGTAGCGGCGCAGATCGTTTTCAAAATCATCCAGCGCTTTGCCCTCCCGGCCCGCAATCCGGGACTTGGTCTTTTTCGTCAACTGCTCCAGCAGCATCTCCACGGCCTCGTCCACGGTTTGGGGCAGGGCCGGTTCCCTGTCCGCTCCCCGGACAGCGCCCGCATCCGCCGCGGACAAATTCGGCATGGCCCCGGAAATCGCATCGATATGGAGCACCATTTCCAGAAGATTCCAGACAATCTCGTAAATCCGGTCATCCTTGCTGGCACGCGGGCCGGCCACGTTTAAAACCCGAATGTCATGCGCTTTTAACCATTCATACACGTCAATGGAGGCGTCAAACACGATGACCGCTCCGATATTCACATGCAGACAGGGTTTGGCATGCTTTTCCGCCATCTCCCGGGTCAGCAGGGAGCCGCCCACGAGATCCCCCCGGCTGACAATCAGGGTGCCGTCTGAATCAATCACGTTTTGTTCCGTGCGCTCCACATAACCGCCGCCGGCAAGCTCCTCGACCCGGTAGGCCCCGTCAATGAGGCCGTCTTCTGCCCGGCGCCCTTCAGGCACCCAGCCGCCGTGGTCAATTTCGTACTCGATGGCAAAGTCCAGGGCCGCCCGGTCCGCCCCGGTCTGCGCACCGGATATAATTTTTTCTATTTGCATGGCAGAATCATCAACTCGCTTGCATTTTCCGGATTAATCGGCATCACCGGGACAACCCCGGGCTGTCTGCCGGGTTTCTTGACTTCGACTTCCACCAAATGCTGCCTGGGGGCCTTGCTGTATCCCGCGCAAATCCCTGCAGCCTGCTCGATTACCTCGCCATGACCGCTTTTCGGCATCACGCCCACCGGCCCGGCAATGGACCGCAGGCGGATCCGGGTATCTTCCCCGGGATCAAAAAACGACAGAATCCATTCGTTTTCCGACTTATTCCTGCCCACGATAAGCTTGGCTTCAGGGGCCAGGCGCATGTGCCGGCCGTACTTCAGCAATTCCAGCTCCCGCCGGGTCAACGCCGCGCAGTGGGCCATCAGGTCTTCCAGGCGCTTTGAAAAACCCGGGTCCGTAAGCAGACATCCGCCGGCCGGGGCCGGATAATCAGTAACACCCAAGGATTTGGCCAGCGCCATTTGCGGTTTTCGGCTGCGCCCGGAAAAATCGAGCAATGCCTCGCGATCCACCAGGCCCTGCTGCTCCATGGCGGTAACCGGCAGCTTCTTTGCAGAAAGCGGCCGCAGAATATATCCGTCAAAGCCGGAACGCTTTTCCACGTAGCGCAGGGCGGATTTGACCTGGGATTTGGGCCGCTGGCCCAGAACCTCGCCGGAAAACAGAAAATCCGCCCCGGTTTGCCCCATCATCTCGCCGGCAATGCGAAACATCAGGGCATGGCAGTCCATGCAGGGATTCATATACTGCCCGTATCCTGCCGGCGGATCGGTGAGCACGGTCAGGTACCGTTCGGTGATGTCCCGGACGATCAGCGGGATACCAGTCACTTTTGAAGCCGCCCGGGCCTTGTCTGCCGAGAAAAACGGGGTTTCAAAACTGACCCAGACCACTTCGATCCCCTGCCGCGCCAGCACCATGCCGGCCAGGATGCTGTCAAGCCCGCCCGAACAAAGCCCCAGGGCTTTGGGTTTGCTTTTGCCCGGATTCGTGGTATCCCGTATTTGGTTATCCGTATCGGCGTATTCATTCATTGGCGATTTAATCGTTGCGTATTTGATAACATTTAAAATCCGAACCAGTAACAAAAAAATCAATTTTTCAATGACAAAACCAAAAGACCGCGTCCGGAAAATTCGAAAAATACTAAAGGCCCGGTACCCCGATGTCAAGACACAGCTCACACATGACAATCCGTTTCAGCTTCTGGTGGCCACCATTTTATCCGCCCAGTGCACGGATCGGCAGGTCAACGCGGTGACCGGGCAGTTGTTTGAAAAACTGAAAACCCCGGCCGATTTTGCCGCAGTCGACCTGCAGCGCCTGGAAGCCCTGATCCGGCCGACCGGTTTTTACAGGAACAAGGCCCGGCATATCCGAAACTGCGCCAGGGCAATACAGGAACGCTTCGGCGGCAATGTGCCGGAGACCATCGAGGACCTGGTATCGCTTCCCGGCGTGGGCCGCAAAACCGCCAACGTAGTGCTCGGCGCGGCTTTCGGAATCCCGGGTATGGTGGTTGACACCCACGTGGCGCGCATTTCCCGGCGGCTCGATTTAACCGCCAGCAAGGACCCGGAAAAAATCGAAACCGATCTCATGCAGATCATCCCCGAGGCCGAGTGGAACGATTTTTCCCTGCATCTGGTTTTCTTCGGCCGCCAGGTCTGCAAGGCCCGGAAGCCGGACTGCGCAAACTGCTTTATCGCCCACCTGTGTTACTCGCAAGACAAACGCGTGACCGGAAACGATGCCTCCCGGCGACGGTGATGGGGAATCGTATATCCGTAGGGGCGAATTTGTGTGTTCGCCCGGGCAAAGGGCGGACACACAGGTCCGCCCCCAGGATACCGGGCTTTCCGACAATCTCCCGGAAAAACCGGCCTGTTTTTTTCGCAATTTGATCGGTATCGATATCGGGATCGGGATCGGG
>JBKHJS010000243.1:0-2847 GCA_046537995.1 Desulfobacterales bacterium | reverse complement strand
ATTCGGCGTTTTTGCGGATCCGCGGTCCCTTGGCAGGAAGGGTGCAAATTCAACCCCAAAAGGGAGTGTCTATGACCAAGCAGACGTCTTTTACCAAGCACGAGCGAAAGGTCCTTCCGGATTTCCGGCAGAAAATCAACAATTCCGAATCCACGGAGGATGTAAAGAAATTTTTTTCCTACACTGTGACCTCCTTGTTAAAGGAGATCCTGCCCGAAGATGTCACCCCGGAGTTCGAGGACATTTGGCTGGCCCCGGGATCCAGACCGCCTTACCGGGTAAGCGGCAGGTTGATGAAAACCCCGGAATTTTCCCGGACATGGCAGAATTCGGATCTTTCCAAGATGCTCGAGCGCCTGGCCGAAACCGCCCTGAACCGGTACCGGCGCCTGGAAAAGCATCCGGAAAAGACCGATTCCAAGATTCAGCGCCGCCACGAAAACCGGTAGGCAAAACGCGGCAGCCGGGCTAGAAGTTTCTGGGCTTGCAGATAATTTCCCGTACGCGCAGGTCAAATACATTGGTCTGATGCGCCGGCTTGACCACCAGGGCCGTGTCTGCGCCCCGGCCGGTGCCGCCGATGGCAATCACGTCGCTGCCTGACAGGGCGCCGCCGTCTGCGGCCATGATCGTGATTTCCACGCCCACCTTTGTGCCCTGGCCGAGCATGCGCAGGGTATCTGCCATGATCAGGGCGGGATAGCTCCCGCCGTGTTTTTTTGCAATCCCGCGTTCCACGCCGGAAAGCGCGTGGGTGGCTTCGATCACCCTGACCCCTTCCTCCTCCAGGTCCTTTCTGACGTCGTCCTTCATGGATTTGGTGAAAGGCTCCTTGAAACCGCAGTGGTACGTCACCGCGATGATCCGGACGTCCTTGAACATTTCCATGGCCTTGTATGCAGTGTGTCCGGTGGATGAGGCGACCACGACTTCGTCTATTTCAAGCTCCCTGGCCCGGTCATATGCCAGTTCCAGGGTCTGTGCGGTGTTGTCCCGGCCGGGTGCTTCAAAATACGTGAAGAATTTGTCCATGCTCATGATGTCCTGCCATGTGTTCGGGTTTGCGGGTTTTCTGCCGGAGCGCAGGCCTGCTGCGGACCGATATTGGGCTCAATTATTATTGTGATCAAAGTCCCTGTATTGTATTATAGGACTAACGCACAGGAACTGCAAGCATAGCCAAACGAAAAAAGCCCGTTTTTGAAATCGGGTTTCGGAGAATACACATGATCATTGATATGCATACACACCTGTTTCCCACGACCATCCGGGAAAACCGCGAAAATTTTTTTCTCGACGAACCGGCCTTTGCACTGCTCTACCGCGACCCCGGGGCCCGGATGGTGGGCGCCGATGAAATGGTCCGCGCCATGGATGAAAACGGGGTGGATGTCTCGGTGGTCTTCGGGTTTCCCTGGATGAACCCGGATACCTGCAGGCGGCACAACGATTATATCCTGGAATCCGTAAGTCGGCATCCGGATCGGTTTGTGGGGTTCTGCTGCGTGAATCCGTATACGCGGGAGGCTGAAAAGGAGGTACAGCGCAGTCTGGACAACGGGCTGTCCGGGGTGGGGGAACTGGCCCTGTACCAGGAAGGCGGAATTACCGAAGATGCCGTGCAGCGGATCGAACCGATCATGGCGCAGTGCCGGCAGAAAAACCTGCCCGTGCTGTTTCACACCAATGAACCCGTGGGCCACATGTATCCCGGCAAAAGTGATAATACGCTGGCCCAGATCTACAACCTGGTCCGGACCTATGGGGAGAACACAATTATACTGGCCCATTGGGGCGGCGGCCTGTTTTTTTACAACCTCCTGAAAAAAGAGGTCAGCGACGTTCTGGCAAACGTGTATTTTGATACCGCGGCTACCCCTTTTCTCTACGATCCGCAGATATACCGCGTGGCCATGGAACTGGCAGGAGAGGAAAAGATCCTTTTCGGCACCGATTATCCCCTGATTCCGCCGTCGCGCTATTATAAGGAAATCGAGGCCGCCGGCATCTCCGCGGCGGCGCGGGAAAAACTGCTCGGCGCCAACGCGGCAAGGGTTTTGTCAATTCCCCATGAATAGATTATATGAAAGACTGCAGCAGGAAGCCATCCGGATTGCAAACCGGTATCCGGTGCCGGATTTTTACCGGGATTTTGCCGAGGCGGTTCGGGATTCCAGGCGGTTTTTTGTCGGAGATGCGATTGTCGCCGAACTGTGGCAGTTCGTGGCCGAAACCATTGAAAACGACTTCGGGCACGGCTTGACCCATGTCTATCACGTGGCCCTGGATGCCGGGACCCTGGCGCAGATTGAATCCGCATCCGTTTGCGGCCGGGATGAACAAATCGCGCACCGGGTGCGCATGGCCCAGGCAGCCGGGCTGCTTCATGATATCAAGCGCAAGGAGAAAAATCATGCCCGGGCGGGGGCGGAATATGCGCGCCGGTTGCTGTGCTATTTTCCGTTTTCCGGCTCAGACATTGAGGCGATCTGCCTGGCCATCGGCAATCACGAGGCATTCGGCGTAAATCAGAAAGGCCGTACAAGGGCTTCCGAACTGTTGTCCGACTGCCTTTATGATGCAGACAAGTTTCGGTGGGGACCGGAGAATTTCACCCAGACGCTCTGGGCGATGGTCTCGTACCGGGAGGTGCCCCTGGCGCGTTTTCTTTCGCATTATCCCAAAGGTATGGCCTATTTGCGGAAAATCCGGAACACCTTCCGCACGCCCACGGGCAGGCGCTACGGGCCGCAGTTTATCGACCTGGGAATCGCCATCGGCGAGGAGCTGCACGAATTGATTTACAGGGAATTTGCCGATCGGATCGAATTTTCCTGATGTTATGCA